>DATAHE010000001.1:0-8629 GCA_036263355.1 Steroidobacteraceae bacterium
ATTATAAGCTTCAGATACCGTTGAAAAATAACTGCTGTGAGAATTCTTTCTTCAGCACCTCGGAAAACTAACGCAACCTTGCCGCATCCACAATTCCCGGCGATGCGCCACTAATCATCATTTCCACCGCACGTTCAGCAACCACTGCGCCAGTCGATAAGCCGTGTCCAGTGAAACCAACTGCAAAGCCGACGTTATTCATCTCCGGCAAGGTACCAACCATCGGTAGACCATCGACGCTGAATCCCATGATGCCTGCCCAGCGGCGATCAATAGATGCAGCGACATCTGGAAATCTGTTTCTTAAATAGTTTTCCAATGATCGTTGCACGGGATCAGTAATGCGATCATCGGTCGTATCGTGCTCCAGTTCTCTATGGAGATTACGCGCGCCACCGATTAATAGACGACCATCAAAGGTTTGGCGGTAGTACATGTATCCGTAATCGCTATAGCAGCATGACGGCAATATCTTTTCTTTAATCGGCTCCGTAACCAGACATTGCGCTCGCACGGGAATCACTTTGCCTACGAAGTATGGATGCAGGTAAGGTGAATAGGCGTTAGTGCAGATCATCACTTGCCTGGCGTTGAGGACGAACTGTCGCGTATGGACTTTGACAACGCTGCCTTCTTGCTTGATTGAATAGACTTCGTTGTTATCAATCAATTCAGCGCCGCTTTGCTTTAGTACCGACTGCGCAAGCTGATATGGATGCACAACACCGTCTTCCGGTTGGCGAATCGCATTGTGATAGCCGCGTCTCAATGGGTCCGTTGAAAAATATTCAACAGGTAATCCATCACCTTCCATGGCGCGTGCTGCTGCTTCAAGGTCTTTCGCTTCTTCAGGCGTTTCGGAAAGCAACAACGACCCTGTGTTTTCAATTTGTACATCACCGCCGCGTTTGGCGAAGTCGCGCCACATGTTCAAACTGCGGCGTGTGATATCCCATAATTCTTTCGCAGACTTATCGCCCCAACGTGCTTTGCCGTGATGATAGTACTCATCAAGACCGGTGATCAGAAAGCCCGCGTTGCGACTGCTGGCGCCCAAGGCCACATCGCGCATTTCAGTAATGGTTACTTTGCGGCCCGCCTGTGATGCGAAGTACGCAACCGCACAGCCAATGATGCCCGCACCGATAACAAGGAAGTCTACTTCGCGTGTTGGTTGTGTGCCGTCGGCTTGCCAGATGGAGACGGTCATTGATCACTTGAGCTGTTTGAAAAACGTCCTTGAGTATACGCGCCGATGATCATCCCAATCAGTGCGTAACCAATCGTCCAGTTGCCAGTGCCCAGTCCCGCAATCGCCGGGCCGGGACACACACCACACAAGCCCCAACCAATACCAAAAATAGCGGAGCCGATGACCGTATCGCGGTTCAACTCCGATAGATGCGTGCTGAATACGTTATTGAACAAGGGTTTGTTCATAACTCGTGGCACAAGTTGATAGGCAAGCAACGTCACTGTTAACGCGCCACCCATGACCAGTAATAAACCAAAGTCATGTCCCACAAGAAACGAGATAATCACTTCGGGTGAAGTCATGGTTGATAAGGCCAGACCAAAACCAAATAGCACGCCGCATATCAGGGTGATGATGAGTTGGCGCGCGCTCATGATATTGTCGCTCTGACAATCAATGCCGTTGCAATGGCGGTGGCCATGAAGGTGATTACGGCAATCAGCGATGGCAACTGCAGTGAACCCAGACCGCAAATGCCATGACCTGATGTGCAACCATTGGCCAGACGAGTTCCGTAGCCTACTAACAGTCCGCCGATCAGTAATCGCCACGGTGAAATGGTGGTGCTTATTGGCACACCATGGTTTGCTGCAAGCATCCAGATCATCGCGCCAATTATCAAGCCTGCTGCAAATACCAAGCGCCACGCACGGCTACTGATAAAGCGTTCTTGCTTGAAGAATGATAGCGATGAGAAATACGACCAAGTCGAGCTGAATACTGTGCTCATGCCTGCTATCCACCCTGTAAAGATGAATAGCAACGCGACGCTGGTGCCAATCAATGCACCGCCAAGTAGATAGTGAAGCCAGCCGTTGGGGAAGAAGGCGCTCATCAATGCATACTACTTCCCAATGTAGTCGCCCTTGCCAACTTCAAGACCATTGTGCCGCAGGATCGCGTAGGCCGTGGTGTAGTGAAAATAGATGTGCATCATTGCTCGATCCAATAGGTACTCAAGTCCTTTGAAATGATGAGTAGTGCCACCCAGTGTCAAGGTGATGTCCTTGTCCTCGGTTCCATCAATTTGCTCGGGCTTGAACGTGCTGATGTAATCCAGTGTTTTGTTCAGGCGGGCTTTCAGTTCAGAGAAAGTCGTTTCGGTATCTTCATAGCGCGGAATCTCCACTCCTGCCAGACGAGAGACACAGCCTTTTACTTGATCGGTCACGATTTGCACCTGGCGTGTCAACGCAAACATGTTGGGCGCAAGACGTGAATTTAATAACACGACGGGATCAATTTTCTTTTCAGTTGCATAGACAGCTGCTTTGTCCAGGATGGCGTCAAGATTCTTCAGCACACGTGTAAAGACTGGAACGGATGCGCGATACATGGAAATGGTGGACATAAACAATTCCTTACGGGTTATGAATTACAAGGCGGTGCGGTAGTAAGAAGTCACCATTTTTAACACGGCAAAGCGAAATGCACATCGCTCCTAAGGGGTAGAAAGCCATCGACCTATGGTTTATGCGGCAGAGAAAGATACTCTCTGGACTGCATCTCGATCAAGCGGCTTAGTGTTCTTTGAAATTCAAAGCTGAGCAACGAACCTTTGTATAGTTGTTGTGGTTGCACTGCGGCAGAAATAAACAGATTGACGCCGCGATCGTAAAATTCATCCACCATGCTAATGAAACGTCGAGCCTGATTCTCAAGGGTGCCATCGAGTGACGGTACACCTGAAACAAACACGGAGTGATAGCATCGGGCCAGCTCAATGTAGTCAGCCTGACCTCTTGGACCATCGCAGAGCTCGTTGAAATCAAACCAGGCCACGCCATGCGCCAGCTGTCTGGCCTTTATTTTTCGATGATTGATGACCACCGACTGTTCCTTCGAGACCTGATTCTGCGCCAGCTGCATGAAGAGTTGCTGCATCTGCGTCGTCGCAGCGGGCGAGTTATCGAACCACGTCTGTGCGTGTTCAAGATGGCGCAGGCGATAGTCGACGCCGCCATCCACGTTCAGCACCAACGTATTTTCCTTGATGGCTTTAATCGCAGGCAAAAAACGTGCACGTTGCAAGCCATCCCGGTACAAATCATCGGGTGCGCAGTTGGATGTCGCCACCAGTGTGACACCTTGATCAAACAAGCTTTGCAACAGTCTACTCAACAGCATGGCGTCCGCAATATCAGAAACAAAGAACTCATCGAAGCACAGTACGCGCGTGCGCATAGCCAGTTGCTGTGCAATCACGTCCAGTGGATCGGCACGATTGCGTTTACGATGCAGTTCGTGATGTACAAACTGCATGAAGCGATGAAAGTGACTGCGTTGCTTTTCCTTGAAGGGCAGTGATTCATAGAACATGTCCATCAGCCACGTCTTGCCGCGTCCCACGCCGCCCCACAGATACAGTCCGCGTTCAAGCTCCTGCGTGCGTTTGTGACGCCACATTTTCTGCCACCAGTTAAGGGGCCTTTCTATCAGTAAGCGACGGCGCAGATCATCAAGCGCTTCGACTGCCTTCCGCTGAGCGGTGTCTTCACTATGACCGAGCCGATTCAACTCGCTGTCGTAGATTTCGAGCAGGGATTGGTTGGCTTTAATGAGGTCCGCTGATTTGGTGGTCGTCATTTTGATTGGTACTTCGCAGCTTCTGTTACGTCATCCCCGTGTAGACGGGGATCCAGTAAAACAAGTCTCTGTGGATTTCATATTTAACTGGATTACGAGTTGCGTCCTGCAACTCGCCCTCTGGGACATCAGCAAAGCCGATGGTTTGCTCCGACTCCTGTCTCCGCGATCCCGCTTTCGCGGGAATGACGTCACGTCTGTTTTTGGCGCTAACAGTAATAGTGAGCACAATGACTTCTTTGTGCGTGATTACAGGTCCTGATAATTCGGCCCCGACCCACCCTCCGGCGTCGTCCACGTGATAATGCCATACGGGTCTTTGATATCGCAGGCTTTGCAATGCACACAATTGGCAGAGTTAATCTGCAATTGTTTATTGCCGGAAGCATCAGCCACCATTTCATACACGCCGGCCGGACAAAACTTTTCACAAGGATTACCGTATTCAGTCGTGCAGCGCGTCGCGCAGATGGACGTATCGCTAACCTTCAAGTGAATGGGTTGATTCTCTTCGTGCGCATTGTTTGCGAAGTACACCGACGCCAGACGATCGCGTGGCGGTAACTCACGGGTAACCCAATGCCGATCAATCGCATCAATCTCCTTCAATTGCTTTAAGCGAGCACCATCGGTCAGTTTGTTCTGCAAGGTCCATGGCGAATAACCTTGAGTCAACGTTTCCCATGCACCATTGATCATGCCCCACCAGAAACCATGCTTGAACGCTGGTTTGATATTGCGAACCTTGTACAACTCGCGACCACCTGCTGATGCACGCCAACGAACATCAAAGCCGGTTGTGGTATCTGTTTCAGCGATATGTTCCGCAGCACACATTCCGGAACGAATGGCCTGATGAATGCCTTTGATCTTTGGCACATTCAACGTGCCGCCAGCGTCACCGATTAACAGCGCACCGGGCATATCCAGTTTGGGTAAGGACTGCCAGCCACCTGCTGCAATCGTGCGGGCGCCCGCTGATAAAATCTCGCCGCCTTCCAGCAATGCTTTCATTGATGGATGATGTTTGAATTGCTGGAACGCTTCAAAGGGACTCAGGCGCGGATCTTCGTAGTCAAGTCCAACGACATAACCAACATAGACGCGATCGTTGTCGAGGTGATAAACAAAACTCCCACCATAAGTATCTTGGTCCAGTGGCCATCCGGCACCGTGCTGAATCAATCCGGGCTTCACACGGCCCGCAGGCAGTTGCCACAGTTCCTTGAAGCCCAGTGCAAAGGTCGGTGCCGCTTTACTAGCATCCAGTTTGAAATGCTTGATCAGTTGCTTGCTGAGTGAACCTCGGCAGCCCTCCGCAACCAGTGTCACTTTGGCAACGATGTCTACACCCGGAGTGAAGTTCGAGCCTTCGCTACCATCCTTGTTAATGCCCATGTCACCGCTCTGTACTCCAATCACAGCACCTTGTTCGTTCAACAAAGGCTTTGCTGCAGCGAAGCCCGCAAACACTTCAACGCCCAGTTGTTCTGCCTGTTGACCCAGCCATGCGGTCAACTGTCCCAAAGAAATAATCACATTGCCATCGTTGCGCATGGGCGGTGGCAAAGGTAATGCGATCACCTTGTCACGAGTCAGGAATCTGAATTCATCATGCTTTGCGGGTACCACCATACTGGAATAACTCGCGCGCCACTGTGGCAACAGTTGTTCAAGAGGCCCTGTTTCCAGCACTGCGCCCGAGATGCTGTGTGCGCCAATGCTGGCTGCTTTTTCCAGTACACAGATGCTGGCGTCTGGTTTTAGCTGTTTCAAACGAATGGCACAGGCCAATCCGGCAGGGCCTGCGCCTACCACCAGATAGTCGTACTGCATTTGTTCGCGCATGAGGCTTTGACCAGCTAAAAAAGAGGTCGCCAGTGTATCAGTGTGACGCAGTTCGGGGTATGGGTGTGAAGCAGGTCCGGAAGCAGGGGTTTTCTGAAGAACCAACGATTTTGGTCGATAAATTTGCTGATATCTGTCGCTGCGAAATTTGAACACTCCTCCTTAACTGATCGTGCAAACCGCGCTAAAAAAACGAAGTCGAATGCTGCTAATCGTCAGCGCCATTGCGTTGCTGATTTGTATGGCGACGGTGGTCATTGGTGGCCAGCAATTGATGCGCCGTTTTGATTATATCGAACAGGAGCAGGCGCTCGCTGCAGCAGACCATGTGCAACATGCGCTGACTGCGGAGCTTAATCAGTTAACGCTGGATGCCCATCACTTTGCTGAATCGGACATGGCCCATGATTTTGTCCATCGACGCAATGACTATCCAAAAAATGTCTTTCGACATGAAGCGATGGATACACTGCAAGTCGATCTGGTGCTGATAACAGACCGTGATGGTAACGAGCTGTATTCGGCTTATCGCGATGACGCGCATCGTCGCGTCGAGACTCCGCTGAAATCCTCCTTGTCAGAAGTGCTGCTACGAGTTCGCAATCGCTTCACCGCGCTACAAGTCAGACCAGAACAACATTTGATTTCTATCAACGATGGATTACTTGCCTTCGATGCAGCCGAGATTACGCGCTCCGATCACAGCATGCCCACGGGTGCTGTGTTGTTCCTGGGTCGTTACATTGAAGCGGATGAACTGCAACGAATTCGCGATATCAGTCAATCCAGCTTTGATCTGGCACTGGGGACCACGCCGGTAGAGGTGGGGATTACTGACCGTGCCATGGCGCAATGGTTTCTCAATGATAGCAAGCGTGACAACCGCTACGCACAGGTCATCAACGATGGCGAGATGGTAATCGCGATTGCCTTATATGATGTGGATGATCGCATCATAGGTGTATTGCAGTGGCAGTCGCCACGCAGCATTGCCGCCCTTGGCTGGAATACGACGGTGACCTTGCTTGGCACCATCATCTCATTGCTATTGGTGGCCATTGTCATCGCAGGCGTATTCTTTATTCGGCTGCAAACCACTGCGCTACGCAGATACGATGTGCAGCAACGCTATACCAACATCATTCATAGCCTGGATGAGTCAGTGGTGATTGTTGATAGAAAGACACTGCAAATTAAGGAGGCCAACGCTGCATTGTTGCGTCGGCTGGGATGTAATGAAGGCGAGCTACGAGATTGTGCACTCGGTGAAGTGTTCAATAATCTGCCGCTGGAGGATGTACGGGCGCTTCGTCATGGCGTGGTGTACGAATCACAGTTGCTTGCGCGTGATGGCAAGGTGATCGATGTGGAAGTGACATTGTCCAGCGTGTCGGATCAGCAAGACGATCTTGTCTGCCTTCTCGGTCGAGACGTCACGACGCGCAAACGTGCTGAACGCGATGCCGCCGATCATCGCCGTAAACTCTCTCGCCTCGCCAATCATGATGCGTTGACAGGATTACCTAACCGGCTTTTCCTCAACGCCAAGTTGCCACGGTTATTGAACCGGCTTTCCGGCACGCATCGCATGCTGGCAGTGTTCTATGTTGATGTTGATCACTTCAAGGACGTGAATGATTCGCGCGGTCATCCGTTTGGTGACAAGTTGCTGAAGATATTCGCACAACGGCTGCGAACCGCCGTTGGTCTGCATGACATCGTTGCACGCATGGGTGGTGATGAATTTGTTGTGGTAGCAACCTCACTGGGCAATACCCAGGCAGTGGAATTGGTCGCGCAGCGAATGGTGCTGGCTGCCCAGGCGCCGATGATCATTGATGATGTTACGCTTTCAATATCCGCAAGTATTGGTGCGGCGGTGTATCCAGTGCATGCCATCAATACAGAAACATTGCTGAAGCATGCAGATATAGCGCTGTATCAAGCCAAGCATGCTGGTCGTAACGGTTACAAGATATTCAGCGCCGATATGAATCTGGAGCTTAGCGAGAAGCTGGCGCTGGAACAGGCGCTGCGTCGTGCGATCGGAACAGAGGAGATGTTTGTCGAATATCAACCCGTCATGGATTTACGCACGGGCGCGTTAAGATCATTCGAAGCGCTGGTGCGATGGCGTCATCCAGAGATGGGATTGATTCCACCAGCGCGATTCATACCCATTGCCGAGAAGAGTGGGATGATTCTGGCGCTGGGCGAGAACGTCATGCGTGCGGTCATCAAGCAGTTGCAGCAGTGGCGATTGCTGGGATTGCCGTTGGTGCCAGTGGCGGTAAACATCTCTCCGTTACAGTTGCAACGCACCGATCTTGCTGATTTGGTGGCGCAGTTGATGAATGAGTTTTCTGTTGAATCGCGCTGGCTGTCATTCGAGATCACGGAATCGGCAGTGATTCATGACTATCGCGAAGTAGTGAAGACGCTACAGAAGTTCCGCGATCTGGGATCAAAGGTATTAATCGATGATTTTGGTACGGGCTTTGCGACACTGGGGCATTTAAAGAACCTGCCCATTGATGGCATCAAGATTGATCGCGGCTTTGTCGCGGAAGTCACCAAAAAATCCAGTGACCGCGTGATCATCACTGGCGTTATCAACATGGCACGTGAGTTGAAGTTATATACGGTGGCAGAAGGCATCGAAACTTCCGAGCAACTGGCGAAGCTGCGTGAACTGGGTTGTGATCAAGGGCAGGGCTATTACTTTACCAGCGCACTTGCCAAGAAAGATGCGCAGCGAATGCTGGAACAGCTTGGCGGTTTCAAGGACCTGACGGATACCGTAAAGCATCGGGTACTAAGACGAGTGGTTTGAATTAGGGAACCTCTGATTAATTGCCTATTTTCCCCGTGGCGTTGTCAGCGCCGTGCTCAAATCCTCATTTATCCGAACATAAACTGCGGTTCTGCGCGCGGCCTTCC
>DATAHE010000002.1:0-2386 GCA_036263355.1 Steroidobacteraceae bacterium
CCGGCAAGCGCGAGGAACAATTGTCTACCATAGCAACCACTCCCGCATTGCTCTATGCAGAGTTGCAGCAACGTTATGGATTCAAATTGAGTCTGAATCAATTGAAAGTCGCCATTAATAATGAATTCGCTGATTGGCACATGACATTGAAACTGAATGATCGAGTTGCTTTCATCCCACCTGTGGCGGGCGGTTGATGAAGCGCTTCACATTCAGCACAGATTCAATCGATTGCGCCGCGTTGCAAAACGAATTGCGCGATGCGCGCGCTGGCGGATTCGCATCATTTGAAGGCTGGGTACGCAATCATAACGAAGGTCACGACGTAACAAGACTGGAATACGAAGCCTTCGAAGCACTGGCCATCAAGGAAGGCGAACGAATTATTGAAGAAGCCATCCAGAAATTTGGCGTGCTCAAAGCAGCCTGCGTTCATCGCGTTGGCGAATTGGGGATTGGTGATGTCGCAGTATGGGTTGGCGTTAGCTCCGCACATCGTGGTGAAGCCTTCGAAGCGTGTCGCTATATCATCGATGCTGTGAAACATCGCTTGCCGATCTGGAAGAAAGAACACTACGTCAATGGCGACTCAGGCTGGGTGAATTGCGAACGCTGTGCGGAAGCTGGGGAAGAGCATGATCGAACACACAGTCATGATCATGCTCATCATTCACACCGCTAGATCATCTCAATTCGTATCGAGATGTTTGGATAGGAACCCATCCATCGCAGTGAACAGCGTTCTTAAGTAGGCATCATCACGAAAGTAATGGTCCGCCCCCTTGATGATGACCAGCTCATGTGGCTTATTGAACTTGGTTAAGGCGTCATCCATTAGCAATGACTCATCGACCTCAACCGTGTAATCCTGATCACCATGAATCAGCATGACCGGAATATTGATTTCACTAGCGTGAGTACGCGGCGAGTCTGCTTTCAACTTGTCACTGTCAGTCCCAATTGATTGCTGTGCAATTTTCCATCCGCCAAACCAGCGTCGATCTTTCGATAGCTCACGCAGATCGCTGACGCCGGAAATACTTACGGCGCATTTGAATAATTTTGATTCATGATTGCGAGTTGCTGCAAGCAACGCCATGTAACCGCCAAAGCTTGCACCAACAATACAGGTACGAGACGCATTACCGTAACCTTTCGACAAAGCCCACTTGGTGCCGTCCACGACATCTGAGTAAGGCTTTCCGCTCCAGTCCGCGAAGCCTTCTTTAAACCAATCGCTCCCGTATCCGGTTGAACCACGAAACTCGATCTGAAGTACGGCGTAACCGCGGCTGGCCAGGAACTGCACCCATGAATCAAATCCCCACTGATCACGCGCATATGGACCACCATGCGGCAACACCACCAACGGCGTGCTTGCAATACTGGCGATGTCTGACGGGCGAGTCAGATAACCAGGCACCATTGTTCCGTCACTAGCCGGAAAGGAGATCGGCTCCACCAGCGCCAAGTCGAATCCTTTTAGCGCGGGATTGCTGCTGCCAATCCGTTCGAATCGGGCTGGCTGGTTACTGAGGTCCAGAACAGAAAAGAACGCAGGTTCATGATCCGACTGTGATCGAACAACCGCCACTTTCAGATCGCGTGAGAAGCTGACGAGTTGATTGATGTTGTTCGGCAATAGCTTGTTTGCAGCTTCTTGCAGACGTTGAGCGAAGGAATTGAAGTATTTAACTCCGTACTTGTCCGTCTCGTATCCAACACCAAGTAATTGACGATCTGGTCCAAACAATGTGTATACATCAGCACCTGGCTGTGCGAATAACATCTGCGGCTCAGAAAAGCCCATCAAGCTCACTAACCATAACGCTGTATAGCCTTTATAGTCACCAGTTGCATACGCCTCATTCGTATCGGGTATTACGGCCTCTGGATCAAGACGGTGATTTTCGCTCTCAAGATTAATTTGGCGTTTAATGATTTCTTTCCACCCGTTCGCATTTTTCTCTCTGGCATATACACGTAGCGTCGTATCCTCTACGCCAGAGGCAAGGCGGACTTTGCCCTGGCCATCTGTTGCAAATCCCCCGACATGCTGCTTTGATGATTCATAGAGATCAATCTTGCCGCTGCGAATATTCAATTTGTACACGGCACGACCGGAGACCGCAAACAGCTGTATCAATACATTGTCTGCGTCGTCTGGTAGCCAGTCGATAATGTTATCTTGAAATTGTTCAAACCCTTCAGAGAATCGCTCAACTAATACTTTGTTATTTTTACCGTCAGCATCCATCGCGACCAATCGGGTGCTGGGAAAGTATTTTTCAATCTTGGTCCCGATATCATTGCGGCGTTTATACTTGTTTGTCGTAAACATTATGGAACAAAGCAGACGATCCTTCTTTCCCCACCTGCACCATCT
>DATAHE010000003.1:0-3087 GCA_036263355.1 Steroidobacteraceae bacterium
CTACTGTCAACGTCCATGATGCGACTTCCCGTGCCTGGCACAACGTAACCAGACAACACAAAAGCACCTATTTCTGACATACCAACCTCTACAGAGAGGGCATCTCAAGCTGAATGCGGCGTTCCAAGCGAACTTGGTTCGATAGAACTATCGATGCGTGCTTTGGATTTGAACCGCTTTTTTTACACCCGTATAGCGAATCACTACGCCAGATCGAGTCGCATCCTTTAAACCCTTGCCCTGTTCCTCTGTAACAAGTACAACATTGAATTCACGAGTGGAAGCCATTCCCGGAAAACCACCCTTACGTTTATCTATCGTCAGTGTTTGATGACGATCATCCCATTTCATTTCAATGGTAGAAAACCGCTTCTTCTCATAACCGTATCCGTCGCCTTCATCTTCATACAAAGAATATTTGCCATCAGTACCCGGATAAACACGCAACTCTATCGGCGCGTTCTGCTTCTCCGCTGTGTACTGCATCGTCGGCCCCATGGGCACAATGCTTCCCGCTTTTACCAACAGCGGAATATGCGCAATCGGTGTATTGACATCAATCGTTTGTTCACCAGCGAATCGCTCGCCACTCCAGAAATCAATCCACTCAGCACCTTGTGGCAGATACACGGAGCGCTTGGCAACGACATTGGTTAAAGGCGTTGAGCCGGGACCAAATTGCTGTCCATTCAAAACCGGCGCTACCAGCAATTCATCACCGATCATGAATTGTGTTTTCAGATCACGTGCGTTTTTATCATTCGGAAATGCGAATGCTACCGGCCGCATGAAAGCGGTATCGTTCACTGACACATGCCCAGCAAGCGAATACATGTACGGGAGTAGTTGATACCGTAGGTTGATCGTTTGAACAATCGCATCATAAAACGGCGTGCCTGGTTCACCGAAGAACCATGGTTCGCGAAGCGCATCCGTACCGTGGCTGCGGAACATTGGCAGAAATGCACCGACCTGAAGCCAGCGTGTATAAAGCTCGCGATAGCCTGCATCTTCAATGCCTTTATCGTAATCCCCTCTCCAGAACCAGTTAGGTCCCCGCTTTACAAAAAAACCACCAATATCAAAAGTGATCCATGGGTTTCCCGACGCACTGAAGCTTTGTAATGCCACTACTTGTTGTGCCAACGTATTCCAGCTCGCAGAAATATCACCAGTCCAAAGCATCGCGCCATAACGCTGGGTCCCAGCGTAACCAGAACGTGTCAGGTTCAAGACACGGCGATCCGGTGAAAACTTGCGTGCATTTTCATAGATGCCCTCTGAATGCTCCAGTGCATAAGCGTTAATAAACTGAGGATCAATAAAACGCGACAGTGCAGCTATATTCACATCATCTGCATTTGCTGGCCGCTCGGGCTGACGATTCCAGTCTCCAACATCTGGCTCCGTTGAATCGCACCACCATGCGTCAACGCCATGTCGCCCAAGAATATTCCAGATCGAATTCCAGTAAACATCACGCGCCTTTGGATCAAACGCATTCAGATACTCTGAACCAGACAACATATAACCACCGTCATGAAGGGCCTTGCCGGTCGTCGATTTCTTGCTGGGATTAGGCCAGATGGAAATCATGAAGTGCGCATTCAATTCGTGAAGACTTTTAGTCAGAGCTGAAAAATCAGGATAGTATTTGGGGTTCGGATCTCCACCCCATTGATCAGGAAGCCAGTAATTCCAGTCCTGCACGATAACGTCTAAAGGAATATTCCGCTGACGAAATTCTTTGACGGTAGCAATGATTTCGTCCTGTGATTTATAACGCTCTCTTGATTGCACGTAGCCATACGCCCATTTTGGCAACAGTGATGCAGCGCCCGTCAGTTGCCTATAACCAGCGACCACTTTATCCATGTTGTTGCCAGCAATGAAGTAGTAGTCCAGATCATCAACAACGTCGAATTCGAGTGAACTACGCATTGGACTATCAGAGAAGCGCATCGCGGAATATTCATCAAACAACAACCCGTAGCCGTGGGTAGACACCAGCACAGGGATCACTTTGCGCAAATTGTGTTGATACAATCGCTTGGTCTTGCCACGCAGATTCAGATCATCACTTTCATCCAGGCCCAATCCGTATAACGCTTCGTCCTCTGCAAAGTGCCAGTTGATCTGCGCCTTCCATGCATCGCGATCTTTCTGTTGCACATACTTTTCTGCAACGTTGCGTTCGCCATCCACAGTCACCAATTTCCTCATGGATTGCGGATCTGCAACAGCTTTAATCACTTCCGTTCGGGTGAATTGACGCGGCTGAAGTAAATCTTCCGTCAAAAGTTCTGGGCCGCCCGCAGTGAAATAAGTAACCGCACTGGTCTCTCGATTGACTTTCACGGTCAGCTTGCCTGAAGTCAACAGATCGAAGCCCGGATCACCATTCTGCGTGAAGACAATTTTTCCAGGAACCTCTTTAACAGGTACTCGCATCAGACTGGGCGAAGTGGAAAATTGCGCATTCGGCGTTGCTCTAACACGGACAATACGATCCGTCACAAACTCTATTTGCAGCAACCCGTTTTCAGTGTGATACAGAACGCCATACTTAGACGGCGCAGGCGTCATGTCGGCGTATAGTTGAGAGGACGCACACAAAGCTAATAACAAAACCTGAAGCAAGCGACTCATTTTTAACCCGCCAGGTGTCGAACAAAACGTCAAGAAGTATACGATCAATCCCTTGCCTTGACGGAGTCGACCTGTATGTCAAAAAACTGTCCATCAAATGGTTGCTGCAAATCTGTTAACCCATCAACTATATGATGTTCGTGATTGGCTATTGCCACATCGTTACTGTCATATGATCCCATCGTCACACTCGCGCCACCACGGATCGGAATCGTGACGTGATAGTCGATGGAAAATGTATAGTGACCAACCTTCTCTTCATTGCGGTTCATCACATAGGTCGCGGAAGGATCGGACACAGTCAGGTTATAAACGTTATAGTCGTTCTTGACTGCTTCACCACCAGTTTGAAAATGATCAAACTGCACGGTACCGCCGACATAATTTTTTGGCTCTACCACACCACGCACATGCAATGTCACGTCGTACAGAACTCCG
>DATAHE010000004.1:0-4107 GCA_036263355.1 Steroidobacteraceae bacterium
CCTTAAATTTATTCCCACAAGAATCGAGATCACCTTGTTACTACGTCTGGATAATGTTTCGCTGGCTTTTGGCGCTCGACCACTACTCGATCATGTTGATTTTCAATTGCATGCCGGCGAACGTGTATCGCTGGTTGGCCGCAATGGCGAGGGCAAATCGTCCCTGCTGAAACTGGCGCGGCGCGAATTGCCGCCCGATGAAGGCATTGTCTGGACGCAACCCGGCGCCCGTCTCGCCTACCTGGTTCAGGACATTATCGCCATGGAAGACGAGAATGTGGCGGATGTGGTTGCGGGCGGCCTGCCTGAAGTGGGAACGGCGTTGAAGGAATATCATCATTTGGCGCATGCCATGAGTGAATCCGCCACGCCAGAGCAAACGCGCCGGTTAAATTCATTGCAAGCGCAACTGGATGCACATAACGGCTGGCAACTGGAGCAACGTGTGAATACGGTGCTGACAAAGTTGCAACTGGATGGAGAAGCGCGATTTGCGCAGCTATCCGGTGGCTGGCGACGCCGTGCATTGCTGGCCCGTGCGCTGGTATGCGAACCAGAGATCCTGTTGCTGGATGAACCTACCAATCATCTGGACATTGAAGCCATCGAATGGCTGGAAGAGACACTGCTTGAATTTAAAGGCGCCCTGCTATTCGTTAGCCATGACCGTACCTTTGTAAATCATCTGGCAACGCGTGTGATCGAGCTGGACCGTGGTCGACTTTTTTCCAGCGATGGCAACTACGATGTCTATCTGGAAAAGAAAGCGCAGCTTCTCGCCGCAGAGGCACAGCAGAATGCATTATTCGATAAAAAGCTCGCACAGGAAGAAGTGTGGATACGTAAAGGCGTTGAAGCGCGACGCACTCGCAACGAAGGTCGCGTGCGTGCCTTGTATGCATTGCGCGAACAACATCGCCAACGTCGCGAACGCGTCGGTCGCATTGAGTTTGAACAACAAAGCACTCAGGAATCAGGCAAGCTCGTGTGCGAGATTGAACACGCTAATGTCAGTTTCGGCAGCCATCAAGTCATTCGCGATTTCTCTGTGCGCATCTTGCGTGGTGACCGCATTGGTATAGTTGGCCCCAATGGCGCTGGTAAAAGTACTTTGATCAAGTTGTTGCTCGGCGAACTTGCGCCCAGCAGTGGAACCATTAAACATGGAACCAAATTAGAGATTGCCTACTTCGATCAGCAACGAGATCAATTAAAGCTGGATGAATCCGTGATGGACAATGTGGTTGATCGCGGTGACCACGTCACCATCAATGGTCAGTCACGACATGTGTCCAGCTATCTGCGAGATTTCCTGTTTCGCCCGGAACAACTGAAAACTCCTGCACGTGCGCTATCCGGCGGTGAACGCAACCGCTTGTTGCTGGCTCGATTGTTTGCAAAGCCTGCAAACGTACTGGTAATGGATGAACCCACAAACGATCTCGATATGGATACGCTGGAGTTGCTGGAAGAGTTTGTGTCTGACTTCCCCGGCACCTTGTTGCTGGTCAGCCATGATCGTAGTTTTCTGGATAATGTGGTGACGGATCTACTGGTGCTGGACGGAACCGGCACGGTGCAGGAATTCGTCGGTGGCTATAGCGACTACGTGCGCTATCGAAACTCCGTAACGAAAGCAATGGGACGCAACAAGCCAGAGGCGAAGCAGGAACCCACCAAGTCAGCAGCAGAACGCAAGGTAAAGAAGCTTTCTTACAAAGATCAGCGTGAGTACGATGCACTACCTGCAAAGTTGGAAGCATTAGAAGGTGAAAAATCCTCGCTGGAAGCAGCCATGAGCGATCCTGATTTCTACTCGCGGCCAAGCGATGAAGTACAACGCAAATTACAACGTATCACTGAGCTTGGCAGCGAGATTGATGCGGCATATGCGCGTTGGTCCGAACTGGAAGCATTGGCAGGTGCATGATGAGCAATACGACAATCGCAGCGAGTGACAAGAATTTTGCAGGTGCCATTCCCAAGCTGTATGACACCTACTTGGTGCCGATGCTTTTCGAACCCTACGCACAAGATCTGGTGTATCGGCTGAAGTCGAGAATGCCTGCGCGCATACTGGAAATTGCAGCAGGTACGGGTATTGTCACACGAACGATGGTGAATAGCCTGCCCGACTACATCAGCATTGTCGCGACCGACCTTAACGAGGCAATGCTGAATCAGGCCAGGCAAATTGGCACACGGCGACAAGTTCAATGGCAACAAGCCGATGCCATGCAATTACCTTTTGAAGACTCGCAATTCGACGCGGTGATCTGCCAGTTTGGTGTCATGTTCTTTCCCGACAAGGCAAAGGCTTACGCTGAAGTGCACCGTGTATTGAAGCGTGGCGGTTTATTCCTGTTCAATGTATGGGACAGTGTGGAACAGAATGACTTTGCGCACGTGGTAACGCAGGCGCTTGCCACGGTATTTCCAGATAATCCACCGCGGTTCATGGCGCGCACTCCACATGGTTATCACGATCATCAGTTGATCGCCGATGATTTACGTCAAGGCGGCTTCAGTACCACACCGTCGTTTGAAATCATCAGTAAAATTAGCAAGGCAGACAGCGCGGCGATAGTGGCAATGGCTTACTGCCAAGGCACACCATTAAGAAATGAAATCGAAGCGCGTGATGCATCGCGAATGGAAGAAGCAACGCGTGCCGCCGAGACTGCACTGGTCAAACGATTCGGCGATGGACCTGTATCTGCAAAGATACAAGCACACGTGGTCAGCATAGAGCGTTGAGAATATTTTGCAGGAGACACGGGCCCGATGACTATCCTTTCATTCGCCCATTACAACTTGCGTGCACCTCGTCCATTGCTGGAAGAGCTATGCCGATTCTATTGTGAGGTGGTAGGCCTGCACGTTGGCGAGCGTCCGCCATTCAACTTCCACGGCTACTGGTTGTATGCGGGCGCGCGGGATGTATTGCATCTCACTGAAGCGCATGAGGACGAGATTCGGCAAGTCAATGTGAAAGGCACTTTCGATCACGCGGCATTCAACTGCGAGAATTTAATAGCGGTACAGAAACACCTTCGTGACGCGGGCATTCGTTATCGTCAATCAATAGTGCCATTGACTGGTCGCGTTCAGTTGTTCTTCAGTGATCCAGCTGGTAACGGTGTCGAACTGAATTTTCCAGACGAAGGCAATAAAGCATGAAGGTATTTGCCGCGCGCATGACTTCTATTCTTACGCACCCTTTCATTCTTTCCGCTATTGCTACGCTAATCAGTGCCGATCAGCACGATGCTTCACCGTTTTTATTTCGTACACTGTTGGTCATCTTGTTCACGCTAGGTATGGTCGCTGTTGGCTTTGCATGGTGGCATGTTCGGACGGGACGCTGGGCGCATATTGATGCAGTAGCACCGGAGGAACGCAAAGTACTGAATTTGTTTCTCACATTATTATTGCTGATCAGTAGCGGCCTCGCGTGGAAGTACTTTCCAGAACCCGAGCTTGCATATGGTTTGTTGATATCTGGAATCGCCATCGTAGCGGCCATGCTGGTATCGCCATGGTTGAAGATATCATTACATTCCTGCTTTAGTGCGGTAGCGGCAGGAATCATTTGGCCGAAGTTCTACGCGATCGAAATTGGATTAGTCATTTCAGCCTTAGTGTACTGGGCCAGGATTGTTATGAAACGCCATACCCCACTGGAAATGCTCGCTGGCAGTGTCATCGGCATCGGCTGTGCGACGCTGTATCAAATGCTGGCATGAACAATCACGCGAGCGTGTGATACACCTTCTGCACATCCTCGTCCTGTTCCAGCTTGTCGATAAGCTCCAACACCTCTGTGGATTGAGGCTCGCCCAGCTCCGTCGGCACCTGACAGATATATTCAGACTCTGCAGAGATTGGCGTGATCTTGCGATCTTCGAGAGCCTTCTGCACCTGACCAAAATGTTCGAACAGACAGCGCACCACAATTTGTGGCTCATCGTTTTCGCCAGTGCTCTCTCCCATTTCTTCCAGACCGTGGTCGATCAGATACAACTCCAGGTCATCCTGATCAATACCTTCGGGATTCAAACGGAACACACCCATGTGTTTAAACATGAATGACACGCTACCGGTAGC
>DATAHE010000005.1:0-3023 GCA_036263355.1 Steroidobacteraceae bacterium
TCTGGATCAATCGCGTATTAAAGATCTGCGTACCGGTGTTGAAGTAGGTAATACAACCGCTGTGCTGGACGGTGATCTGGATCAGTTTATGGAAGCGAGTTTGAAGCAGGGATTGTAATGATTCCGTTCACCCTGAGTTTGTCGAAGGGTTCATTAATAAAATGAATCCTTCCCACATCAATAGCTTGGGGCTCCATGAACGGATTATCACTAGATTCCCGCCTTCGCGGGAATGACTTGGTGAAAGTGCATACAGTTTTGAATGAAGTGAATGTTTGAGAAGATCATGACCGATAACGAAATTCCACAAGACGAAAACAAGCTGGTCGCTGAGCGTCGTTCTAAGCTCGACAAGTTACGCGAGCAGGGGCAGGCATTCCCGAATGACTTTCGTCGCGACGCGTTGGCCGATGACATTATCACGGCTTACATCGAGCGCGACACTGCTTGGTTCGAGACCAACACTGTCACCGTAAAGGTGAGCGGTCGCTTGATGGCCAAGCGCATCATGGGTAAGGCGAGCTTCGCGAAGATTCAGGATCACAGCGGACAAATACAATTGTTCCTGCAGCAGGCTGCGCTTAACCAAGTGTATGACGATTTCAAGTCATGGGATGTCGGTGACATCATTGCTGCTGAAGGCACGCTATTCAAAACCAAGACAGGAGAACTCTCAGTCAAGGTTTCACAATTGCGATTGCTGGTGAAGTCACTGCGACCATTGCCCGATAAGTGGCATGGTCTGTCTGATCATGAGACACGTTATCGTCAACGCTATGTTGATCTCATTATTAATGACGACAGTCGCAAGGTGTTCCGCACTCGCGTGCAAGTCATCAAGTATCTGCGTAACTTCCTTGATTCGCTCGATTTCATGGAAGTTGAAACACCGATGTTGCAAGTGATTCCGGGCGGCGCATCGGCGCGTCCTTTCATCACCCATCACAACGCACTGGATATGCAGATGTACCTGCGTATCGCACCAGAGTTGTATCTCAAGCGGCTGGTGGTCGGTGGTTTCGAGCGCGTATATGAAATCAATCGCAGCTTTCGTAACGAAGGTTTGTCGACGCGGCACAATCCAGAGTTCACTATGGTGGAGCTGTATCAAGCATACGCGGATTATCATGATCTGATGAATCTGGTGGAACGCCTGTTCCATGGTTTATGCGATACCGTTGTAGGTACTCGCCAGTTGCAATGGGAAGGTGCACAAATCGATATGACTCAACCATTCCAGCGCATCTCGGTTGAAGAAGTGATTGTGCAATGCAACGCCGATATTGATCGCAGCAAGTTGCGGGATGTTGCCTATTTGCGTAGCTGGTGTGACAAGTTGAAGCTGCCATACAAGGATTCTGATGGTGCCGGCAAGTTGCAAATCGAAATCTTCGAGAAGACCGGTGAGCATCGCATGCAACAACCAACATTTGTGTATGCGTATCCCGCAGAAGTATCACCGCTGGCGCGACGTAATGATGCAGATCCATTTATCACTGATCGTTTCGAGTTCTTTGTATGTGGTCGCGAATTGGCAAATGGCTTCTCGGAATTGAATGACGCTGAAGATCAGGCGCAACGTTTCCAGGAACAAGTTGATCGCAAGTCAGCCGGTGATGACGAAGCCATGTTCTTTGATGCCGATTACATTCGTGCGTTGGAGTATGGCTTGCCACCCACTGCAGGGCTCGGTATCGGCATTGATCGCTTGGTGATGCTGATGACCAACTCCGACTCGATCAGGGATGTGCTGTTGTTCCCGCATATGAGGCCAGAGGTATAAGGCACGCGACGATGGGGTGATATCCCGTCAGTTGTTTGATCCAGCCAGACAGTTGCCTGCTTCGCGCGGTAATTTAGCGCTGTGCTGTGTTCGTCTTAAAAATGGATGTTGCGTTGTAGCCATAAGTGACACGCAGGCCGTGCTTTTTCTCAATACATCACGTTTATTTTATGTTCGTGCAACTGACAAGATATCACCCCATCATCGCGTGCCTGGCAGTGATTGAGTGTTGAAGGTATTTTATTGTGACTGACTCATCTCCATCTCTAAAATTCTTCGCCACCTGCCCATTGGGTGTGGCTGACCTGCTCGCTGCAGAATTGAAAGCCTGCGGTGCTACGCGTGCGCGTGAAATGAAAGCCGGTGTGGAGTTTGAAGGATCGCTGGAAACGGCTTATCGCGCCTGCTTATGGTCGCGTACTGCCAATCGTATTCTTATGCCCATCGCACAGGTCGCTGCGCACGATGCCAATGCGATGTATCAAGGTCTGCAGCGCGTTGACTGGTCGAAGCATGTGTCGCCGAATGGAACGCTCGCAGTGGATTTTCAGGGTACATCTAAAGGCATTACGCATACACAATTTGGTGCGTTGAAAACCAAAGACGCCATTGTTGATCAGTTCCGGGATCGATTTGGCGAGCGGCCTTCAATCGATGTGCAAACACCTAATGTGCAGATCAATGTACATGTGCATCGTGACCAAGCAACAGTCAGCATTGATCTGTCGGGAGATAGCCTGCATCGTCGTGGTTACCGCGCTCGCGGTGTCAGCGCGCCGTTAAAGGAAAATCTTGCGGCGGCCATTTTGTTACGTAGTGGCTGGCCCGCGTTGTCACAAGAATCTTACGCACTGCTTGATCCAATGTGTGGTTCAGGAACGCTAGTTATTGAAGCAGCGCTGATGACCTATGACATCGCCCCAGGTTTGTTGCGCACATTGAATAATGTGCATTGGGGAATGGTTCGTTGGCGCGGTCATGATGCCGAGTTGTGGCAACGTTTACTGGATGAGGCATCACAACGCGCGCGCACCGGTAAAGCAATCGATAAGCTGAGACTGGTTGGCTATGATCAGGATGCCTTTGCGATTCGTGCGGCACTTGAGAATGCCGAGCGAGCAGGGCTGCGTGAACTGGTTCATTTTGAAAAGCGAATGTTATCGTCGTTGACAAATGAGCTTGGCGACAAGGGAATGTTGATCACCAATCCGCCTTACGGCGAACGTATTGGCGAAGCCGA
>DATAHE010000006.1:0-7173 GCA_036263355.1 Steroidobacteraceae bacterium
TTCGCGGTGGAGATACCACCATTTTCGAAGTAACCCCCATCGACTAGATGAATGACGGTATTACCCTTGTCATCGACCACCGTTCCTGCCGGGCTAACGTAAGTGAAGCGTGCACTTAAGTGAGCTGCGGTACTCAACGGCATCGGCTTGGAAATAATCTCCACTGCATCCATGGCATCGCGAAAGTTTTTAGCGTCAATCTTTACCGGACTGACAATCGCACGTCGCCCGGATTCAACCGTGGTGCTGTTCAAAAACAGCAGCGGCAATTGATAACTGCTGTCGTTGCTCCACAAATCCATAAAGGGCTGTGCCATGCGATCACCGGGCAGACCTTGCACTTGCCATGCACGTTCAAACGATTCTTCCAGTGTTCTGCCGCGATCGAAGCTGGTCACTGGAAATGGCAGAAAGCGTTGCGTGAGATCGGTGTACAACATACTACCAGTGACAGGCGAGAGAAAATCCTGACTGAGCATGGCGCAGGCCCAGGGACGCAACATGCCCTCGCAGTTGGGATGATTACCTTGACGATATTGCAGGTTGCCTGCTTGTTGTTCTGCCAGCAATCCCACAAACGCCGCACTGCCCACACTGCCACCCGAGACGCCGCTGATACCAAAGGTGTGACGCGCAAACTGTCCAGGGAAATGATCTTCAAGTCCCGCCAATAACGTGGCAGTCCAGTAAGCAGCACGAATACCACCGCCAGCGGTCGCAATGATAAACACCGGATACTTTTGTTGTGATGCGCGTGCCGCAGTCAATTCGGGTTGGCGTGCCTGCAACCAGGCATGCGCTGCATCATCCATGCTTCTGCGTGACGATGGCGCGGGCAGTTGTGCGGCAAACGAATTGGGATCAGTGATGACATGAACCTGATGATTGTCATTCCACAGTCCAAACACCACGGCTGATCCAAACAACAAGGTGAGTGCTGGCACGTCGTAACGCAAACCAAGAAACACACAGAAGCTGCCAAAGGGAATCCAGGTTGCCGCGGCTAGTAACACAATGGATGGCGCGCCCAGAAACGCGCCCACATGCAAAGGCGTAAACCAGAACGAAAGAAACAACACAAACGCCATTCCAGCAGAGCTGCCCAGTAACCACCAGGTGGTGAACGACAGGTCTTTAAAGGATTTAACCGGCGCGTTCCAGTCCAGTCCGAAGATATGACGTCGCCACTGTACGAAAAGAAAAAACACCACGGTGAGGATGGCTGCACAACCGATCGCGGTGTTGAGAATATGGTGCGCAGTGGTGACCTCCGGTGAGTCATCAGGACCATAGGCTTTGGCGGCTTGCCAGAGTGCCGTGGTGATGGACAACAACCCCAATGTGCCCAGCACTCGCGGAACATACTTACGCATGATGTCGCGACGCGATGTGAGCATGTGCGACGAGATGGTTTGGACGTTGAGCATGTGGCGTGCCCAGTACCAGGCATTGAAGGCCACCAGCGCTGCGGCGATAAAAAACGACGTCCATTGGGCGATGACCAACCATTGCACCTCGTTACGTTCCGCCAGTGCACGCAATCCTTCCTGACATTGGGGGACAAAGTTGAGCAATACGCCAACAATAACGACGATCAACGCACTGAACCGGCAAGGACTGAGCATGAAGAACAGATCGCGCAGCCATTCACGGATGTAAATGACGCTGTACACAATCCAGTGCCATACGCGAATGCCAGGTGAGCTGTCTTGATGATGGTTATTAGTCATGAGCACACTCCGTGAACGCAGAGAATGCCATGCTATGGCAATCGGCGCAGCCGTTAGTGATACTTATCTATGCTGCGAACGAGTTTAGAAGCGATCCAAAAATTACTGCATCGCGCGAACGGTGAAGGCAACTTCGGTGACACAACCGATTTGATCTTTCAGCTGTACCTTGACTGTATCGCCACGACGCAAAGCCTTATTGGCGCTCATCATCATCAAGTGCAGACCGCCGGGCTTGAATTCCCGGGTTTGATGCGGCGCAAGCAACAGAGACTCCACCGCGTGCATGCTGGCCATGCCGTTTTCCATGACGGTCTCGTGCATCTGCACTTCGGCAAATACCGGCGAATGAACCTGCGTAATGCTGATGGGCTTGCTGGTGGGATTGGTAAGTGACGCGTACCCCGCCGATGTCATCATCCCGGGCGGGGCTTCGCGAATCCATGCATCGGATACTTTTACATCACAGGCGGATACAGGAGCCGCGCTTAGCAACATCACACTCAGACATGCCAGATAACATGACCAATATTTTGTCACTGCGCAGCTCCTCGCACCCAGGTCAACCAGTGAGCCGGATTATTCCGGTGTTGCTGTACTGGTTTCGCCAGAAGCATCGGATTCTGCGGAAATGTTTTCCGGTTGAACCGACGCAACATCCGGTGTGCTGTTTACTGCAGGTGGTGTCGACGCTGCAATGGGTCGTTGCTGAGGACGTGCGGCAGCGACCGGACGCTTGGCAGCGGATTTCTTCGCTGGTTTCTTAGCGGCCTTCTTCACAGCCTGCGGTGCAGCTTTCTTTACAACCTTCTTGGTGCTCTTGCCAGCCGACTTTTTAGCTGCAGGCTTGGACGACTTTTTGGCCGACTTGCCCTTGGCAGCCTTGGCGGCAACTTTGGCTTTCTTCAGTTTCTTGACGGCGACTTTCTTACCGCCCTTCTTGGCGCTTTTCTTTGCGCCGCTTTTCTTGGATTTGCTTTTGGATTTAGACGCGACTTTTTTCATTTCTATGCTCCTGGGTAGCTGTTATCAAATCGAACATGCTTGAGGACCAATGACTCGTTAACCAATTCGTCTAACAACACGTCCAACAAATTCGTTTAACTTGAGTCTGAACATTCACCGAAACGGAGAGTACTACAGCCATTGCATTGCTGCGACCCCTGAACACAATCTTGTTACAAAAAAATGAAAGTACTTATTTCTCAGTTCGCTGTCATTGCACAGTCACTGTCATCGTTCCGTCAAGATAGTGATGTATTTCTGCCATGGTCAGGAACTGTCGTTCGCGGCATGTTCCAGGTCAACTTGTCTGGATGAGGAACTCTATGAAAACATTTCGCGAAGCACTAAAAGAACAACGCTGGGACGATCACCGCTACTACCACCATAGCCGGATCAACCAGTCATTGCACTTTATCAGCGCAATCAGCTTTATTTCTTCGTACGTACTGCTGTTCATCAACCCTGCTGCCGCTGCATTAGTGGGCTGGTTGATTGCCATGATCTCACGTCAGAGTGGTCACTTCTTTTTTGAACCCAAGGGTTATGATCAAGTGAACCACGCCACCCACGAGCACAAGGAAGACATCAAAGTAGGTTACAACCTGCGCCGCAAAGTGGTGTTGATGGCCGTCTGGGTGGTTTGTCCGGTAATTCTATGGTTTAGCCCAACCGCATTCGGCTGGTTCGATACCCCCGCCGTCAGCAAGGGCGAGTTTATCGCCAATGTTGGGCAGATGTGGCTGGCCCTGGGTATTGTCGGTTTGCTGTTCCGCACCGTGCACCTGTTCATCATCAAGGATGTCCAGACAGGCTTGGTGTGGTTCACCAAAATCCTTACCGATCCGTTTCATGACGTTAAGCTGTATCACAAGGCGCCCTTGCACCTGATGAAGGGTGAACTGATCGATCCGATGCGAGATGTGCAGCTTCATGATGCACAACAAGCCGCCTGATTGTTGATACATGTTTGTTTAAAGAGGGCGCTTGCGCCCTCTTTTTTTGGCTGACAGGACTTGGGACAACAGCCAAAAAGGGGCCGTCTTTCAAATTCAGCATTTTGCTGGGCGGCAATGGAGCAATGGAGTGCTAGTCTGCGGCAATGTCGCTGCATGACTTCGAACGCCTGCAACAGAAACTGGGTGCCGTCGCTAACCCGGTAGAGTTTCTCGTGAATTTATTTGCCCACTCTCCGGTGGGCTTTGCAGTATGGACTGCAGACGGTTTCCCGCTGCTGACCAATCAGGCTTTCATCGATATCTTTACCGTCGAGCCACCACCCGAATACAACGTTTTAAAGGATGATCTGCTGGAGAAAAGTGGATTTCTCATTTACTTCCAGCGTGCGTTCAAAGGCGAGACGGTTCATGTACCGACGTTCTGGTACGACCCTCGCGAGTTGAAAATTATCAACATGGTTGAGGGTCGTCGCGTCGCCGTCTCTATGACGATCTTTCCCCTGTTTAGATCTACCGGTGAAATTGAATATGTCGCCGCCACGTATAAAAACGAAACACAACTATTCACGCTGAACGCCAATCTGGAGCAGCTGGTATACGAACGTACCGTGCAGCTGAATGCCGCCAACCGCGAACTTGAGGCGTTCAGTTATTCAGTGGCGCATGACTTGCGTGCCCCTCTGCGGCATATCAATGGGTTCGTGAATGTGCTGCTGGATGAATATCAGGGTGTACTGGATGACAAAGCCAGCGACCTGCTGCATCGGATTCAGAACAACACGTTGACGATGGGACAACTGATCGATGCCTTGCTGAGTCTTGCCAAGGTGACTCGTAATGAACCGCAACTGTCGCTGGTGGATCTATCGGCACTGGCAAGGTTGGTCGCGCAACAGCTGCGTGCCGCAGAACCAGAACGTGTTGCAAATGTGGTGATTCAGGAAAACCTGCAGGCGCGCATGGATCCGGCGCTTGCGTGGATACTGCTTGAGAACCTGATTGCCAACGCCTGGAAATTCACCCGCAATGCCGACGCCACACGCATCGAAATCGGCGTGGAGAAAACGAATGGTGAAACCGCCTTCTTTGTAAAAGATAACGGTGCCGGATTTGACGCCGCAAAAGTCGACAGCCTGTTCAAGCCGTTTAGCCGGTTGCATTCAGCGCAGGAGTTTCCCGGTACGGGCATTGGCCTTGCAACAGCACACCGAATTGTTGATCGCCATGGCGGCAAGATCTGGGGAAAGGGCGAAGCAGGCAACGGTGCGACTTTTTACTTCACCGTTCACAACGCGGCATAGTCAGTTCAGCAGGCATCAACGGACTGGTGCACTCGCCTTTATGCTCGTTGCCAGCAACTCGCGCAAGATTTTGCGTTTGATTATTTTGTTCGTTAGTTGCGAACCCTGCCCCTTTTATTCTGATTAAAAAGGGACAGCCAGATGTGTTTTTAGATCAAGCAGTACAAGCTTGCCATCGCCTCCAGCACCTACATCGTACAGACTACCTATACCGACGCCAGAACTGTATAGCCCCACAAACATGATCTGACCGGAGGGAACCTTGAAGATGTCTCCATTGGAAAGATGAAAAGGAATCGCGGTACCACCCATCGCATCGACAAGATTGAGTGTGCCACCACCATAACCGCCATCAACGGCAGTGATATTACGAATCTGAAACAGCAGCTGAGTGCTGCCGTCAAACGCGGCAAAACTCGCCGAATCTGGAGTCTTAGATAACACCGCGGTTCCATCAGGCCTAAATACCTCCGACGAAACTGAATGAATGGGATTCAGTTGTGTAGGATCATAGTTATCCAAATTGATCGCGAAGAGGCCGTTTCTATTGTCACCAGCTGGATAATTGTAAGTGAGATAGAAAATGTGTTCGGCGTATTGCTTAATCGTGACTGAGGATGTCGATACCTCCCCAATAGGTACGCTTTCCAGCGATGAATTGCCAGCTCCAAGCTTGTCGACAAGATAATACAAACTGGATCCAATGATTTGCAGGTTGCGTATCGATGTCTGTGCACCGAACGATCCTATTTGCGCTTGCGGCAATGGGAATGAATAGAGAGTCAAAGGGGGACCGCCAACTCGCGGTTGCTGAATCAAGTTGACCGTTCCTATGTTGTAATTTGCTGGTTGATCAACCGCAAAAACACTATCGCTGCTCTCTGCGCTAATCTTCATGAAGTAATTTGTCAGAGGTACGGTTGGCACCTGCCCATCGTATGTCTTTAGTGCAACACCAGCACTTGTGACACGCCAGACAGACTGCGTATTGTTCGTGTTATTGGTGACGAGAAAGTCGTATCCAGCAGGCGGGTAGTCATCCCAAAGAAATGGGGAACTCCACATCATGCTCGAATAATAATTTGTACCTGTGATCAACGTTACAGGGTTAGTGAAGCTTTTATCTTGATAGAACACTATTTTGTGGTTTGCCGCATCATTCTGCACTATTCCCTGCAGCTGATGCGTCTGATCGTAAATAGTAGAAAAATAATAGTCCCTCGGGGTGAGGGTTACCGGCGCCATGGAGCTATCGTCCTTGTAATTGATGATGACGTTTACATCGTCACTATTGCCGCATGTGCCGTCCGGCCCGGCCAGGTTCAAAAGCGCGAAAGTGGTTTCCGGATCAGTCATATCTGTTTGAGCAAACTGACTGTGGCAAAGAAGTGATCCACTCGACAATGCAAGATTACCGATCTGAACGGGCACAGGCTTCACATCGCTATTGTCAACCCTCACTTTAAAGATGTGAACCTTCGAATCCTTGCCAGTATCAGGAAAAATAATCGCGTAGGGGCGATGAGACGTAGTGGTATCCCCAGGAGCAGAACTAATAGTTGCCGGAGCGTACAACACACTTGTGGGCGAACTCACCTGTATTGGAGTCGCTGCTATATTCGTTGAAGGCACCAGCAACAATCCGGACTCTGTCCCTACGACGATGAAGAACCCAGCAGTACTACTGGAAGCTGACGAGTTGGTGCTACTCGAGCTACTTACAGATGACGAAGACGAAGTTGATGAACTGTTCGATGAGGCACTAGACACACTACTAGATGAGGGCGAAGCGGCCGACGAAGAACCACTCGAAGAAATCGATGTACTGGAACTACTACTGGATGACGCAGCAGATGCGGATGATGTGCTTGTCGAAGAAGAAAAGGAAGACACCGACTGCCCAACACTACTGATCGAGGACGAGCTACCAGATGAACCCCCTCCGCTGTTGCAGGCAGATAAAAGCATTGCCGAAAACAGCCCAAGACCATAACCCTTCACGCGATTTTCCATATTCTTCCACTCTTCAATTTTTGTGCAGAAACTCAGGACGCAGTAAATGTTCCTGTTTAAATAGTAGAGGAATTTTAGGACATCGGCAATTTCAACGGATGAGCCTTTAGACTCAATCGCTTTGTTCAAGGTGCAGAAGACATCTTTACCGCAAGTAATTCCTTTAGT
>DATAHE010000007.1:0-5760 GCA_036263355.1 Steroidobacteraceae bacterium
AACCACCGGCACATCGCTTCTTTCCACATGCTTGTCGAAGTTAGCGGAATCGAGATTCACGGGATGCCCACTGAAAATCGATTGGTGACACTGCGGGCAGTGGGGTTGCTGCGCTAACCGATCTGATGGAACGCGAACGACTGCGCTGCAATGACCGCACACGACGTGAACAGAGGTTGTGGACTGATGGCCCGATGAACTACTCATGATGCTCTCCGGTTGTTGAGTAGCTACATGGATCCGCAATAGAGAATTACAAGCTATCGGATATGCTGATTACGCATGTGAAGATTACGGATGCCGGTACGCCTGAATCGTTAGCTGACCGAGGCACCGAGCAGATGGCCGATACCGAACGTGATCAGTCCGGCGCCGCCACCAATCAGCAACATGCGTAAACCGCCCGCAACAGCGCCACGGCCTGTGAACAGGCTGAGTGTCATGCCCACGATAAACAAGCTGATCGCTGCTGCGCTCCCAGACCAGATCAACGCATTGCTCGATACTTTCAGCACGAATGGCAATAGAGGAATGCAGGCACCGATGGAAAACGCAAAGAAAGAAAAGATCGCCGCGCCCCACGGCGAACCCAGATCATCGGGATTCAAGCCCAGCTCTTCACGCGATAAGGTATCCAGCGCATGGTTTGGATCACGCATCAGATCCTTGGCAAATTCACGTGCACGGCTCAGTTCCATGCCGCGCGCTTCATAAATTAAAGCCAGCTCTTCCGCTTCTTCATCGGGATACTCAGCCAGCTCTTCGCGTTCGAGTCCAATCTGATATTCAAACATTTCACGCTGCGAACGCATGGAAATATATTCGCCCGCCGCCATCGACAATGCGCCTGCGAGCAAGCCTGCAATACCGGTGGTAATGATGGCTTGATTGCTGGCCTGTGCGCCCGCAACACCCATGATCAAACAGGCGTTAGATACCAAGCCGTCATTCACACCAAATACCGTGGCTCTCAAATTGCCGCCACCATAACCACTGTGACTCTTGCCGACTTCACTCAAGTTGGTGGGCATGGCATGGCCGGGAACGGCGACATCATAAGCAGATAAACCACGCATCTTCATTGCTGCCATGACCGGGCGCAGGCGACGCGGTGGAAACTTCTTCAATAACATCGCAACGATGCGTGCACGCACGTCCGGAACAAAGACTGCGGTGGTTTCAGGTTGCCAGATTGCCGCCTGCTGATCTGCCGCATCAGCCAGCGTTGCAAACAGCTTGCTGATGCGCGGATCTTTTTCTGCCTGCGCGGCCTGTC
The DNA here is from genome assembly GCA_036263355.1 of Steroidobacteraceae bacterium. Lineage (GTDB taxonomy): Bacteria > Pseudomonadota > Gammaproteobacteria > Steroidobacterales > Steroidobacteraceae > CAILZL01. The sequence goes on from DATAHE010000007.1 coordinate 1,277, forward strand.
GATACAGCCACGCAGATTGCTTTTCTTCAAGCCAGCTCATGAGAAATCAATCATCCTCACACGCGCGTCAAACGAGTCACGCCGACATCGCTGGTCTCGCCCACATCGGCTGCAATCACCATGCGTACCAGATGCGCCAGTGAAGTGGCCTGCATTTTTTCCATCACGCGCGCGCGATGAATTTCGACCGTACGTTGACTCAGCTCCAGATCATCAGCAATCACCTTGTTCGCCTTGCCATCAACCACCATGTCCAGAATCTCGTGTTCACGGGGTGTCAGTGATGCCAATCGCTGACGAATTTCGTTCTTCTCACCCAGCGCTTCGCGATTGCGTTTGTCCTTGTTCACCGCATGCGTGACCCGATCAATCAGATCCTGATCGTTGAAGGGCTTCTGTATGAAATCAATGGCGCCACCCTGCATGGCTTCGACTGCCATCGGTACATCACCGTGACCGGTCATGAAAATCACCGGCAATATACATTGGCGCTGATTGAGTTGTTGTTGTAGCTCAAGCCCGGACATTCCTGGCATGCGCATGTCGAGCACAAGGCATCCGGTCCACTGATCATTGAAGGCTTCGAGAAACAGCTGTGCGCTGTTGAATACTTCGGTTCGATATCCCACTGAGCGGAACAACATACGTAATGATTGTTGTACAGCTGGATCATCGTCCACTATAAAAATCGTTGCTGTCGTGCTCACAATAACTCCCCCGCATTTTGCTCTTTAAGAATCGCTGCACTGTTCCGTCGCTGCTTACGGATGATTAATAGCTTGTAACTCTCATGCCTGTCAATGCGTCAGCCCGCACGCGGCAGTACAAAGAAGAATCGCGCACCGCCATCGGGATTATCATCATGCCATAGCTTGCCACCATGCGCACGGATGATGGATTGACTGATGGATAGCCCCAGACCTGTGCCAGAAACCTTGGTGGTATAAAAAGGATTGAATAATTCCTTGGCAATCTCGGCGCTAATGCCATGTCCGCGATCAGCAACCATGAATTCCACATCGCCCTCTTCATTCAATGATGTCTGTAAAACAATGATCCGCTCCGGATCATTAACGCCTTGCATTGCATCAATGGCATTGCGTACCAAGTTCAATAGTACCTGCTGAATCTGCACCGGATCCGCCTGAACCAGTAATGATTGTGGCGCAGGCTGTATCACTAATTGCATCGCATGATAGTGGGCATCGGTTTGTGCCAATTGCACCAGCTCTTCAAGCAGGTGATTGCTATCAATCACCTCAGGTCTTGCTTCGTGATAACGCACAAATGAACGCATACGACGGATGACTTCACCAGCGCGTAGCGCCTGTTGCGCGATCTGTTCGAGCGTCGCGTTGATCTCCTCGGTGCTGCAATCGCCATTGTTCATCAGTCGCAGACAAGCTTTCGCATAGGTTGCAATGGCTGTGAGTGGTTGATTCACTTCATGCGCGATACCTGTTGCCATTTCACCCAGAATCGAAACACGTCCTGAGTGTGTGATGCGATTCTGCATCTGCTGCAATTCGTAGTCAGCGAGCTGTCTTTCAGTGATATCGTGCACAGTACCCACATGCTGAATCGCATTGCCGTGCACATCACGGATCACCTGCGCCAGGTGATGGATATAACAGATGCCTGATGTGGCGCTGACAATGCGATAATTGATATCGACCGTTGCTGCATCCGATTCAAGCTCGGCAAAAGCCTGTGCAACGGCAGTGCGATCAGCAGGATGTACTGATGCAAGCATGCGATTGGTGAGATTACCCAGACGACCTTCTTCTTCACCGATGTTCCAGTCGAACATGCGAATTAACTGTGGCGAGGCGTAATCTTCAGTCGCGCCATCATTGTAAATAACATAGTTACCAATGTTGGCCAGCGCCTGAGCAGTATGCAACGCCGCTTCACTACGTCGCAATGCTTCATCGCGTCGTTTGCGTTCACTGATATCACGCACAAAGACAACATATCGCGAAGGCTCGATACCACGAATGGTACCGACACCCAATTCAACTTCGAAGCGCGCACCATCGCTTCGAAAACCAATGGTCTCATGATGTTGCCCCAGCAACTGTCCGCGTCGTGCGTAACCACTGTTGGGCATGAAGGAAATAACGTGCTTCCTCAGTAGCGAATCAAAATCAGGAAGCAACACATTGATGTTGTGACCGAGCACATCATTCTCGTGACGTTCGAAGATCAATTCGGCTGCATGACTCATCAAGCGCACGCGCCCCTTGTGATCCACAATCATCACGCCATCGATGGCAGCATCCAGCAATGTTTCAAGTTCGGGTTGAACTTGTCGCAAAGGCCCCTGTGTCACTGCCGTTTGATCAAACGGTGAAGGCATAAATTATTATCTTTGATCAGCTGATTGATCAGTGGTGATGTTGCAAAGCCACCCACATTGTCCAACAACCTAACATCAGCAGCAACAAGCCAGCAAATATACGCATTTTCCGAAGTGCCGTGATACGCGCGATTTGCGTGGCTAGCAGATTGCTACTTAACATCATAGGCAAGGTGCCCAGACCAAAGGCAAGCATTGTTAACGCACCATGTGTTGCACTGCCACCTAAGGCACCCAGCATCAACATCGAATACACCAGCCCGCAGGGCAGCCACCCCCATATCAAACCGAGAATCAATGTTTGTAGGACGCCTACGTCCTTCGTGTGCTGCGCCAACGGTGCAATGCGTCGCCATAGCGAAGCACCGAGATGTTCGATGGGTTGTAGCAGTCGCCACTGCAAGAGTAGCTGTAATCCAATCATGATCAATAACGTACCGGCAAGCACACGCAACACAATGGCAATGGACAGCCATTGCAGTATCCATTGCACTGCCGCACCAAATGTTCCAACAATTGCACCTGCCAATGCATAACTACCAATACGCCCGAGTTGATAAAGCGCTGAATGCAATAACGCAAGCGGTGCACTACCGCCTACGTTGCGCGCACGCATGCCCAACGCACCGGCGATGCCACCGCACATCACCAGGCAATGCACACTACCGGTTAAGCCGGCAATAAATGCAGCGAGTAGAGATATGTTGGATTCCATTAATCTTCTTAGGCTATGGCGTATGAGCAACTACATGAAGGCGGGCGTGTCTTTTGCTTCATTCAAAACTGTCAAAAACAGGACGTTTTTGCAGAACCTATAGGAGATATTCACGGTGTTTTTGAATGAAGCAAAGATATTACCGACAAGAGCTCCCACGAGGCTATTCATTGATTTCATTATTCTTTGAGGCTGAGGTGTTTGAACTCGATGAAGGTGCCTCATCATTCAGCATGTCCCAGGCCGGCGTGTCGAGATCATCAAACTGACCGGCGTTAACCGCCCACACAAATGCCCACACCGCAACGACCACCAGTATCAGGCTCAGCGGAATCAATAAACCAATCATGCTCATGCTGGTTTCACTCGCAACACGCGCGTCGCATTCAGCACCACCAATATTGAACTTAAAGACATACCTGCTGCAGCCAGCCATGGCGTGATCAACCCCATGGCGGCCAACGGAATGGCAGCGAGATTGTACAATGCGGCCCACCACAAGTTCTGCTTCATGATGTGCCTGGCATGACGTGCAATACGAATAGCCAGTGGAATGACCGTCAACGAGTTATTCATCAAGACAGCATCTGCGGTCGCCTGCGCCAGCGATGTACCGCCACCCATAGCAATGGATACCGAAGCTGCACCAAGCACTGGGGCGTCGTTAATACCGTCACCTACCATTGCGGTTACCTCGGTTTTTTGCAATTGCTCCAGCACATTAACTTTGTCAGCAGGCAACTGGCGTGCGTGATACTCATTGATTCCACTTTGTAGTGCAATGGATTGCACAGCTGCTTCGGAATCACCGCTGAGTAATACACTGCGTACTTGTAGTTGCTGGAGCTGTTCAGCTGCAGCTTTCGCCTCGGGTCGTAGCGAATCATTGATCTCAAAGCGGGCGATCATTCCTTGTTCTTCGCTTCCCAGCCAGATGTGGACACGATCCTCTGCACCATTGGTATTCGCCAGCCCCGCAGCAAAATCATACTTGCCCAGGCGATATGTTATGCCTTCTATTTTGCCTTCAACGCCGGCACCGGGAATCACTCGCAGGTCACTTGCCGTCAATCTTTGCTTGCATGACTCATTAAAGGCACGCGCAATGGGATGATCGACAGCTTGTTCAAGCGATGCGGCAATGCGCAGGCAATCATCTGTTTTTTTAACACCGAAGGCGGTTATATCCGCAATGACGATCTTGCCAGTGGTCAAAGTGCCGGTCTTGTCAAACGCCATGATTTGCACTGCAGCTAATTGCTCTACCGTGTCAGCGCGAGTAATCAACAAGCCACGACGCGCCAACGCCGTGGTAGTTGCAGCAATCACCGCAGGCGCAGCCAATGACAATGCGCAAGGGCAGGTGACTACCAGCACTGCGAGTACGATATTGAAAGCGCGCGAGGGATC
>DATAHE010000008.1:0-3278 GCA_036263355.1 Steroidobacteraceae bacterium
GTGTGAGCGTCATGGCTAATTGAAAATATCTAAACCGTTTGTGCCGAACTTGTTGAAGAATTCTTTGCCAACTGAATCCTTGGAGAATGAATGGTTCGATCCTTCGACGGGCTCAGGACAGGCGAAGCTCACCACGAACGGATAGAAACTTCGAGGTGCGACTCTCCAATTAAATTTCGGGTCCGTTCGTCCTGAGCTTGTCGAAGGATTCTTTAAATACATTCAGCGTAAAATAAACTAGTGATCTAAGGTTTGACGCCTAGAATCTCACTGCGTGCCGCCGCGTCATAGCCTAGTGATGCAAGAATTTCTTCGCTGTGCTCACCGAGTTTTGGCGGTGGTTCATTCACCGACGGTGAATCATCCGCAAACAGAAAGCCGGTGTTCAACACGCCTACATCCTGCTTGTCCGGTAGTGAAGGGATGTTGAGTGGAATCTTCAGCTTGCGTTCACTCAAGCCATCCAGTTCAACGGCTTCAGCAACAGTGCGTACCATGCCGCATGGAATGCCTGCATTGCTCAAGCGACTTTCCCACTCTGCGGCGGGTGCTTTCGCAAACTCTTTCGAAAGTTCGCATTGCATTTCCTGCAAGTGCTTGCGACGCAGATCGGGTGTGGTAAAGCGCACATCAGTCAACCAATGCATGCAACCCAGCTCGCGTGCCAGCGATTCAAACTGTGCTTGTTGCACTACGCCTAAGGAGATCAGGCGTCCATCACTTGCCTTGAATGCACCTGAAGTAGGTTGGCCGCTGTAACCCACATTGCCGGTACGTTCCAGTGGCTGACCTGTTACCAGGTAAGGCACGACAGCGGAGGTCATGAAAGCAAGGCTGGCATCAAACATCGCCACATCAATGTATTCACCTTCGCCACTGCGTTCGCGACGGAACAATGCAGCAAGAATCGCAAGTGCTGCAGTTTGCCCAGTCAACGTATCGACAACGGGAAAGCCAACGCGCGTCGGATCATCGTCTGCATGTCCACTTAGCGACATCATGCCGCTCGTGGCTTGTACGATGTTATCAATCGCTGGCCAATCACGTCGCGGGCTCTTCTGGCCATAACCAGATACCGAGCAATACACCACGCTCGGCACAATCTTCTTCACGCTTTCATAATCAAGACCGAGGCGCGCCATCACACCGGGACGAAAGTTTTCCAGTACTACATCGGCACCCGCAATCAATTTCTTTGCGGCTTCCAGTGCGTGTGGATTTTTTAGATTCAGCACCAATGACTTCTTGCCTGCATTCACACCGACGAAGGCCGGTGCCATGCCATCGTAACGACGATCAGCGCCGTAGTTACGCATGGCGTCGCCAATCTTTGGTGGTTCGATCTTGATCACGGTGGCGCCCATCAGTCGCAACAGGTGCGAGGCATAAGGCCCCGCCATCACATGACTGAAGTCGACAACAACAATACCTTCAAGTGCTCTAGCCATGAATGTTTCCAGTAGCAGTTGCATCGACATGATCTCGATGGTCTGCAGTGACAGGGGTTTGAATGCGATGCGGAGCATCACTAAACGGAGAAAGCGCGTTGGGATTGCCGGGAACGAGCGGCGAAAACTGGTTAACCTGGCAATCAGCTACACCGTTCCTGATTTGATCTACGACTTTGCGCGCATAGCGATAGGTGTCCAGCCCATTGATGGAATAGCGCGTCAGATGCTTTGCATTTTCCTCGGCAAGCTCGTTGTACACGGCTAGGAATTTTTCCTGTTCGCCAGTAGGCATGGAAGAAAATTCCATATGTTGTTCGTGACCTGCTTTCTCACCCGCATCATTGGCTTTCTTTAATTCTTTCGCTAATGCCGCTTCCCAGATTTTCTCGCCACGACGCAATAAATCTTGTTGCGATGGCGTCAATGTATTCCAGCGCTTGATGCCCATGGCGCGAGCGGCATAGGCACCACGTGGAATGGCAATGGTGTTGAAATGTTTGGCAACTTCACCGAAGTGCAGCGAGCGCAGTGCATCGGGCGGTGCGACCACACCATCAAGCACGCCTTTAGCCAGCGCGGAATACACTTCGCCCATCGGCATATCAATGGGATCAGCGCCAAAACGTTTCAGCACGCCGAGTAATTCACTGGGTGCGCGTAAACGCAAACCGTTGAGGTCTTCTAAAGTATTGATGGCGCGTTCGCGTGTCACGATGCCGGGCAAATTGCCGCCTTGTACTGCAAGCACGACAAGATCATGCAGCTCGTTATTGAACTGCGAATCATATGAAACCATGCAGCGATACAGTGCTACTTGTTGTTCAAAGGTGGTGAGCCCGGCATAGAAGCCAGCCTGCACGCGAATAAGGTGCGTGCCGCCGCGCGCATAGATGGGTGTGATCAGTCCAATATCAGCAACACCATGACGCAGCTCTGCCATCGAACTCTCTGATGACAGTATCGAACCTGACCAGTAGGGCTGAACATGGATTGTTCCCTGTGATTCCTTTTCTACCCATTTCATCCACGTTATATCAGCAACGCTGAATGGATGGCCGGGGCTGTACGGCGATGCATAGCTCAGGACGGTGATGTTCTGATCACGCTTTGATGCGCACGCTCCCAGCATTGACGTCAGCAACACTGCTATCAGTGATGCAACAACACGCTTGCTTGCCACCGTTAAGGTCACAGCAGTCCTTCCTTTTGCAGGAACTCGGCAACGAAGCTCACCATCTTCTCGTGATTCCATTCCTTGGCATCGACCATGTCCGCAGAAATCATCAGCGCAGGAATGCCCGCTTCCTGCAATGTCATCTGGGTGATCTTGGTGCCCGACTGCGACAGGCGAGTATCCGGTGGCACCAGAATGATTGCGGCATCAATACCGCAGCGCTTAGCTTCACTCACCATCCAGCTATTCATCCACGGTGGCAGGTGCAGTACCTCATTCATGGAACAAATGCGGCTGGCCAGTGCATGCATGGGTTTGTCATGCAGTTCGCGAATATATTGTGGACCTGCGAAAGGCATGTACATCGACCACACAAATACTGCACCGTAACGATCTTCCAGTGAACTATAGAAACCTGGGTCATGCCACAGGCCCGCGCCAATCCACATCAGTCGTACACGTTCATTGTTTGATGCGGCTGCGCCCTCGGCAATGCGTTGCGCCACCTCATCACGAAAACGTTTGGCATGCGCCACAGCCCACGATGAACCGCGATGCCATTGGGGAATCATGGTATTCGGCATTTGATCAGCAATTGACACCGGGCAGGGCCGTGCTTCGCCAATCATCATCGCGGCTTCGTGAATGTAACT
>DATAHE010000009.1:0-3348 GCA_036263355.1 Steroidobacteraceae bacterium
GGTGAATGCGGTTTCAGACGCTGCTTCACACCGATCAGTTTCCGTCACCACGCCGCAAGGCGATGCAACACTCAGTGCCAAACTGGTCATTGCCGCAGACGGTGCGCAGTCAGTCGTGCGCGACGCAGCAGGGATTAGCCATCACCACTGGGATTACGGGCAAACAGCGATTATTACGAATGCACTAACGCAAAAATTTCACGATCACATCGCCTACGAACGCTTTACACCACAAGGTGCGATGGCCGTGCTGCCATTAACCGATGCGCGCGTGGGATTGGTCTGGACCGTGCCGAATGAGCGTGCGGCACAAATACTTGCATGGAGTGATGCAGAGTTTATTGAACACTTTCAGCGGGACTTTGGTTTTCGGCTGGGACGATTCGTTAAAGTCGGCGCGCGACATCATTATCCTTTGGCGTTGATCCGTTCCGATGCGCATATCGCTGCTCGTATGGCCGTAATTGGCAATGCCGCACAGATGCTTCATCCGATCGCAGGTCAAGGTTTGAACCTCGGTCTTCGCGATGCAGCAACACTAGCGGAAGTATTAGCCGATGCGCATCGCGAACGTGGCGATCAATTCGACGCGGGCGATGACGAGTTGTTGCAGCGTTATAGCGCGTGGCGACAGGAGGACAGCAAACGCATCATCGCTTTCACCGATGCACTGGTGCGTGTATTCAATCAGCCACTGGGCGTGATCAAACTAGCACGCGACTTGGGGCTACTGGCTTTCGACATGTTTCCTGCCGCCAAAGATGCACTATCACAATTATCCGTAGGTGCATCGGGGCATGTGCCACGTCTGGCGCGCGGTGCGCCGTTATGAACAAGAACGCGATCGACTTCGATATCACTGTCTGCGGCGGCGGAATGGTTGGGGCGACGCTTGCAGCATTATTGGCGACCGAACCCGCTCTGAAAAATTTGCGCATTGCGCTGATTGAATCTCAGATACCAGCGCCACCAAACGATGACGTTGATGTGCGCGTGTCCGCTATCTCACGCGCATCCGAACGTATTCTGGTGCGCGCCGGCGCGTGGGAGCTGATCAACCCATCGCAGCGATGTGCGTATCAGGAGATGAGAGTGTGGGACCATGCCAGTTCCACCCCTGCTCTGGAGACCGTTCATGGTGAGCCTGTCGAACCATTCAATCAATCGACGAAGAATCCTTCGACCAGCTCAGGACGAACGGAAAGATCTACGAGCGGAATGATTTCCAGTTCAGAAGCGTTGCATTTCTCCGCAGCCAGCATGGCCGAGCCCAATCTCGGCTACATCATTGCCAACAATTGCATTCAATGGGCAGCATTCGAAGCCTGTGCGAGGGTAGGCATCACGCGATTCAATGCGTCCCTTACATCCATCGATATCGTCAACCATGCACGTATTGGATTGAGCGATGGACGTTCCTTCACCACTCGATTAGTCATTGGTGCTGATGGTGCTCGCAGCGCCAGTCGCGAATGCATGGGTATTGCAACGCATATCAAACCTTATCCACAGACTGCATTGGTCACGCATGTGCGCACTGCGAAGCCGCATCAGTTCACGGCATGGCAGCGCTTTCTACCCGACGGCCCGATCGCATTTCTACCTTTGAATGATGGTCGCAGCTCCATCGTATGGACGACGACGCCGGAGAATGCAGAGCGGTTGCTGAAAGTGGATGAAAAAATTCTCGCGGAAGAGATCACCATGGCATCCGATGCAGTACTCGGCGAGGCGACAATCGCCGGTCCACGTGGTGCATTTCCATTGCAGATCGCACAAGTCGATGAATATTGCCGGCCACGTTTTGTGCTGGTCGGTGATGCGGCACATAGCATTCATCCATTGGCAGGGCAGGGCGTTAATCTGGGATTGATGGATGCAGCATCGCTGGTGCAGATACTCAGCGAAGCACGTTCCAATGGTGTTGCCATCGACGCATTGGGAGAGATGCGCTTGCTGCGACGCTACGAACGCTGGCGCAAGACGGAGAACACTATCGCGCTCAGCATGATTGACGGCATCAATCGTCTGTTCAGCAATGACAACGCCGTTATGAGTACTGCGCGACGTATTGGTCTAAAGACAGTGGAGCGTCATTCGTTGCTCAAGCATTTCTTCATGTCGCGCGCACTGGGTATTGCGGGCGATGCGCCGAAGATGGTGAAGCAAATCGGCCTATAAAACCTTCACTGGTTTCAACCATGCCGCAGTGTTCACAGGCTTTCCGGTTCGCAGCCATTCGAAGATCACCGAGTGCCAGAGAATACGTGGCACATAGGTGCGCGTTTCGTTGAAAGGAATATTTTCAATCCATACATCTGCGTCCATGGCGGCATCAGGCAGCCAGCGACGCGCCGCGGTGGGGCCGCCGTTGTATGCAGCAAGTGCAAGCACCACATGTCCTTTGAACGAATCGATCAATTGCTTCAAGTGCAAGGCACCGAGCGGAATATTTACTTCCGGCTTGTAAAGGTCTTCGTCGCCGGGTTTTGGAAGCTTCATCTGTCTTGCTGTCAGTCGTGCGGATGACGGTATCAATTGCATCAAACCCAGCGCCCCCGCTGAGGACTTGGCATCACGACGATAGAGACTCTCCTGTCGCAGCTGAGCGTAAATGAAATCACCGGGCAAGCTGGTCAGGTTGGCTGCAGTTTTAATTTCCTCGTCGAAAGGTCGCGGATACAGAAATGCATAATCACTAAACTGGCTTAAGCGAGCCGTGATCAAGATTGCCTGATCGTACCAGCCCCACTCGCGTGCCAGCGCAGCTGCAGCCAGTTGTTCATCGTTGTCCAACGAAGAGATGACCGTATTCCATTCGCTGGTGGCTTGTTGAGTGAGTTGCGCTGCGACCAGTTCGCGGATGCGATGCACATCCGGCATTACCGCCAGCTTCTTCAATGCAGGCAAATCGATATTCAGAGCAACCGGATGTGGTGTATAGGTTGAGTTGATACGCGCTGCGGCCAGTGCGGCAAAGTAATTGTCTTCGGTGTTCACCAGCTGTTGATAGCCAGCACGAGCGGCATCAATTCCTTGTGTTCTCTCCGTTGCGCGTACTAGCCAGTATCGCCAGCGCACTTGAGACTTGAGTGTTGCAGGCATGGCGTTAATCAGCTTGTTGAGCAATGGCCAGTCACCTCGCCATAACGCGGCACGTGCTTGCCATTCATAGGCCTGTTCCGTCATGTCTGTCGAGGCAACGCGCGAGAAGTATTGCAATGCCTCGTTGCGACGGTTCCACGCCAGCGCGAATGCCAGGTTCAAATAAAACGGACTGGCATCCGTTTCACTTAGCTCACGTGCTTTGATTAGTTTTGGCAGTCGTGCGATGGCGGCATCCTGATC
>DATAHE010000010.1:0-8078 GCA_036263355.1 Steroidobacteraceae bacterium
CGACATCAGATGTGCACCCACCTGCGCCTGAAAGTCCATGATGACCACTACCATGATCATCAGTGACGTACCACCGAAGTAGAACGGCACGCTGAACTTGGAAATCAGGAACTCTGGCAGCAAGCACACCAGCGCTACATAGATTGCGCCCCACAATGTCAGGCGTGTCAGCACTGTGTCGATGTACTCAGCAGTCTGCAAACCGGGGCGAATGCCAGGAATAAAGGCACCAGATTTTTTCAGGTTCTCTGCTGTTTCACGTGAATTGAAAACCAGCGCGGTATAGAAAAAGCAGAAAAACACGATCAAAGCTGCATACAGCACCATGTGAATGGGCTGACCAGTCGTCAACGAAGCCGCCATGCGCTGCAGGAATTGCTGGAACGCACTTGGGTTGCTCGCATTACCAAACCACTGCGCAATCGTTGCAGGAAACAACAACAAACTGGACGCAAAAATTGGCGGTATGACGCCGGACATATTCAGCTTGAACGGCAAACGTGTGCTTTGACCAGCCACCATGTGGCGACCTTGTTGGCGCTTGGCGTAATTCACTTGAATACGACGTTGCGCACTTTCCATGAAAACTACTGCATAAGTCACCAGCACCACCATCGCGAAGATAAACAGCGCGGCGAAGATATTCAGCTCCTGATTCGCAACCTGTTGCAGCGTGTTACCAACAGCCGCCGGCAAACCAGCCACGATACCGGAAAGAATAATCATGGAAATGCCATTACCCAGACCACGCTCTGTAATTTGTTCGCCCAGCCACATCAGGAACATGGTTCCTGCGGTCAAAGTCATGGTGGCGATCAACAAGAACTGAAAGCCGGGGTTGTTCACCATGCCCTGATTCTGAAACGCCGCCGCCGCGCTCAATCCCTGTAAAGCAGCGAGCAACACGGTTCCATATCGTGTGTACTGAGTCAGCTTGCGCCGACCGGACTCACCTTCTTTCTTCAATGCTGCCCACTGCGGCACAATCACGCCCGCCATCTGAATGATGATCGACGCCGAAATGTAGGGCATGACACCCAGAGCAAAGATCGATAGGCGCTGCAGAGCGCCACCAGAGAACATATTGAACATGGAGAACAAGGTGCCTTGCTGCTTCTGGAAAAAGTCAGCCACCTTAACGGGGTCGATTCCCGGAACGGCAATAAAGGTACCAATGCGATAGACAATCAAGCAGCCGAGCAAAAAGAACAAGCGCTGACGCAGTTCGGTGAAACGTGTCATTTCACCGAGCGCAGCAATCGAATTCGTATTTTGCGAGTTGGTAGCCACTAAAATTAATCCAGATTATTCCAGCTTAAGCCGCTGCCACTTCTTCCAGTTTGCCGCCCGCTGCTTCAATTGCAGTGCGTGCGCCCTTGGTGAGATGGATACCGCGAACGGTGTAAGCTTTTTCAACTTTGCCAGACGACATGATGCGCGCACGCAGCACGTGTAATGGGATCAGGTTAGCGGCTTTCAAGGAATCCAAAGTCACTTCGCTGCCTTGCAATTTGGCTAGTTCGCTCAGACGCACCTGGGCAACCAGTGACGACATCTTGGAACGGAAACCCGTCTTTGGCAGACGGCGTTGCAAAGGCATCTGACCGCCTTCGAAACCGACTTTGTGATAACCGCCTTTACGCGCGCGCTGACCTTTTACACCGCGTCCGCAGGTTTTACCCTGACCGGCAGATGCACCACGACCAACACGCAGTCTTGTCTTGCGCGAACCGGGAGCAAAAGTAATGGCATTCAGTTTCATGATGTCCTCAGACTCAATATGCGGGCTTGATTACAGCTCTTCCACTTTCAACAAGTGGTTGGCTGAATTAATCATGCCGCGAATTTCAGGCGTATCCATCAGCACGCGGCTGTCGCGGATGCGGCGCAAACCCAATCCGCTGACCGAAGCCTGATGCGAACGGATCTGACCATGGACGCTCTTCACGAGCGTGACCTTGACTTGCTTCTTGGTTGCAGATGACTTGGTCATGGCTTAGCCCACAATCTCTTCGAGACGTTTGCCGCGCTTGGCAGCGATTTCTTCTGGTGAGCGCAAGCTCTCCAGCGCATCGATGGTGGCACGCACTACGTTAATAGGATTGCGTGAACCATAGCTCTTGGACAACACATTACGTACACCAGCACATTCGAATACGGCGCGCATGCTGCCACCGGCGATCAAACCTGTACCGTCAGCAGCAGGCTGCATGTAAACCTTGGATGTGCCATGTTTACCATTCGCCGCATAGTGCAGCGTGGCACCACTCAGGCTCACGGTGATCATGTGCTTACGCGCCTGTTGCATGGCCTTTTGAATGGCAATGGGCACTTCGCGCGCCTTGCCGTAGCCGATACCAACACGGCCGTTACCATCACCCACCACCGTGAGCGCGGTAAAACCGAATTGACGACCACCCTTCACCACTTTGGCGACGCGGTTCACCGCAACCAGTTTCTCGATGAACTCGTCGGCGGCGGCAGCTTTTTCAACTCTTGCCATTGCGTTTCCTCAACACGTGCTGATTAATCAGCAACCCTTAGAACTGTAGACCGTGTTCACGCGCAGCATCAGCCAGCGCCTTTACACGACCATGATATTTGTAACCCGAGCGATCGAAGGCAACAGCAGTAATGCCTGCAGCCTTCGCCTTTTCAGCAATTGCTTTACCTACCGCCGCAGCGGCAGTTGCATTGCTGGTACCTTTTAAGCCTTCACGTACAGACTTCTGCACTGTGGAAGCCACCGCAAGCACTTTCGAGTCGCGGTCAAAAATCTGCGCGTAAATGTGTTGCGAGGTGCGATGCACTGACAACCGCAATGCACGCAGCTCGCGAATCTTGGCGCGGGCCTGCACTGCTCTACGTAAACGTTGCGCTTTCTTGCTCATATCTGTTCAACCTTAGTAATCAATGAATCGCTTACTTTGTCAGCGACTCTCATTCATCACTTCTTCTTGGCTTCTTTAATTTCGATGTGTTCACCGGCATAGCGAACGCCCTTGCCCTTGTAGGGTTCTGGCGGACGATACGCACGGATGTCTGCAGCAACCTGACCAACCTTCTGGTAGTCGCTGCCCTTGATCACAATTTCCGTCTGGCTTGGTGTTTCAATGGTGATGCCTTCTGGCGGGGTATAGACCACCGGATGCGAGAAACCCAGCGTCAGATTCAGTGCCTTGCCCTGAGCAGCAGCACGATAACCAACGCCTACCAATTCCAGCTTGCGTTCAAAACCCTTGCTGACACCTTCAACAATGTTGGCAAGATGAGCGCGGGTGCTACCTGCATTCATATTGGCATCACGGGATTCGTTCAGCTGCTGAACTTTCAGCGTGTCACCTTCCTGCACCACGGCAACACCGTTGCGAATGGGCAAGCTCATGGTGGCTTTTGTACCTTTTACGGTAACGCTGTCTGCAGTGATGGTGGCGGTTACGCCCTTCGGCACTGCGATAATTTGTTTGGCTACTCGAGACATAGTTGCACTCTGCTAGTTAGTTGTTTGTGTTGTTCCATTACGAAACAATGCACAACACCTCACCACCATGACCTGCGTCACGGGCCTGGCGGCCAGTCATCACACCTTGAGAGGTGGAGACAATGACCACACCCATGCCACCCAGAATGGTGGGCAGATCGTCCTTGCCTTTGTATACACGCAGGCCGGGTTTGCTGACGCGCTCAAGGCGGTCAATAACAGGACGACCGTCGTAGTACTTCAACTGCACACGCAATGAAGGCTTGCCTTCATTTTCCGCAACAGCGAAGTCTTCAATGTAGCCTTCGTCCTTCAATACTCGCGCGATGGCGAGCTTGATCTTCGAGACTGGACAGCTGATATCCGCTTTGCCAGAAGACTGGCCATTGCGAATACGTGTCAGGAAGTCAGAAATAGGATCCGTCATACTCATAATTTGGTGCTCCAGTGGTTCCAGCTGTTACCAGCTGGCCTTTCCGAGGCCCGGAATTTCACCGCGCATAGTAGCTTCACGCAGTTTGGTTCGTGACAAACCAAACTTCCGATAGTAACCGCGCGGACGACCGGTAATCGCACAACGATTACGCTGTCTGCTCGGACTGGAATCACGTGGCAGCGCCTGCAATTTGGCAACGGCTGCTTCGCGATCCGCATCATTCGTTTTAGGTTGACGGATGATCTCTTTCAATTGAGCGCGCTTGGCGGCGTAGCGTTTTGCCAACGCTGCACGCTTCACTTCGCGATTGATCATCGATGTTTTAGCCATTGCCCATTACCCTGCCGGTTATTTACGGAATGGAAAGTTAAAAGCTTCAAGCAATGCACGACCTTGTTTGTCGTCCGTTGCCGTAGTGGTGATGGTGATATCCATACCGCGAATCGCATCGATCTGGTCGTATGCGATTTCGGGGAAGAT
Source organism: Steroidobacteraceae bacterium (assembly GCA_036263355.1). Taxonomy (GTDB): domain Bacteria; phylum Pseudomonadota; class Gammaproteobacteria; order Steroidobacterales; family Steroidobacteraceae; genus CAILZL01. The sequence goes on from DATAHE010000010.1 coordinate 4,398, forward strand.
GATCTGTTCCTTCACGCCAAAGTTGTAGTTGCCGCGACCATCAAATGAACGGGCACTGACACCACGGAAGTCACGAATACGTGGCATGGCAATGCTGATCAGACGATCGAGAAATTCATACATGCGGTCGCCGCGCAGCGTGACCTTGCATCCGATTGCCAGGCCATCGCGCACCTTGAAGGTTGCAACAGACTTGCGTGCACGGGTCACCAATGGCTTTTGACCGGTGATCTTGGTCAGATCGCCAACGGCGTTGTCCATGATCTTCTTGTCGGCCACCGCTTCACCCACACCCATGTTCACGGTGATCTTGGTGATCTTCGGTACCTGCATCACGTTGGAAAGACCCAGCGATTTTTGCAGTTCGCTGACCATCTTTTCGCGATAAATTTTTTGAAGCCTTGCTGCCATGTTGCTTACCTGTGAGCATCGACCTTAGCGGTCGACAACCTCATTGTTGGACTTGAAGAAGCGGACCTTGCGGCCGTCTGCCAAGACCTTGAAACCGACGCGATCACCCTTGTTGGCAAGGGCGTTCCACAACATCACATTTGAAATGTGAATGGAGGCTTCGCGCTGCACGATGCCGCCAGGATTGTTCTTCTGCGGATTGGGCTTGGTATGACGCTTGATCATGTTGATGTTTTCCACCACCAGACGATCAGTCAATACTTTGCTCACGGTTCCACGACGGCCTTTGTCACGGCCGACGATCACCACCACTTCATCACCTTTGCGAATCTTGTTCATATCACTTGTCCTCTCGGGCTCAACTATCTGAAGGCTTAAAGCACTTCGGGTGCCAGAGAAATAATCTTCATAAACTGTACAGTACGCAGCTCGCGGGTCACTGGCCCGAAGATACGAGTGCCAATGGGTTCGAGCTTGTTGGTCAACAACACCGCTGCATTACCATCAAAACGGATCAGTGAACCATCAGCACGGCGCACGCCCTGACGGGTACGCACCACCACTGCGTCATACACTTCACCTTTCTTTACCTTGCCACGTGGAATGGCGTCCTTGATACTCACCTTGATGACATCACCAACCGTTGCATAGCGACGCTTGGATCCACCCAGCACCTTGATGCACATCAGGCTGCGAGCGCCGCTGTTATCGGCCGCCTTGAGCATTGTTCGCATCTGGATCATGTTTCTGTTTCCACTCTTAAGTTCGTACGTTCAGTTCTGCTCAGTTCCGCAACTAGGCTTCCGCACGCGTAACAACGCGCGCCAGACGCCATGCCTTGTGACGTGACAAGGGGCGGCACTCCTGAATCTCAACAACATCGCCTTCACGGCTTTCGTTGTTCTCATCATGGGCCAGCAACTTGGTCGTACGACGCACATACTTGCCATAGGTCGGATGCTTTACCAAACGCTCCACAGCGACGGTAATGGTCTTCTGCATCTTGTTGCTGACAACTTTGCCAGTCAGCAAGCGAATGGTCTTGTCGGCAGCGACGGTGGTTTGTACTTCGCTCATTACTTCGCACCCTGGTTAGCACGGGCCTGTTCAGCCTGCACGGTCTTAAGACGAGCAATTGCCTTGCGTACATTGCCAATCTGATTTGGCTTGACAGCCTGGCCAGTAGCCATCGCCATACGCATGTTGAACTGCTCACGACGTAACTTGAGCAACTCTTCACGCAGCTCGGCTGCACTCTTCTGTCTGAATTCTTTAGCGTCCACTTTAGCGCACCTGACTTATCGAACTTGACGCGTTACAAACTGGGTATCAACGGAAAGCTTCGATGCCGCCAGACGAAACGCTTCGCGCGCCACTTCTTCGGTTACACCTTCCATCTCAAACAACACTTTTCCGGGCAGCACTTTGGCCACGTAGTACTCCACGTTACCTTTACCGCTACCCATACGTACTTCCAATGGCTTCTTGGTGATTGGCACATCGGGAAATACGCGAATCCATATCTGACCGCCACGCTTCACGTAACGAGTCATCGCACGACGCGCCGCTTCAATCTCGCGCGCTGTCATACGAGCACGGCTGGTGGTTTTCAAACCATAGTCACCGAAAGCAACCGTGCTGCCACGTTGAGCCAAGCCGCCGAGGCTGCCCTTGAATTGCTTGCGAAACTTAGTCCGCTTGGGTTGCATCATGATTGATGATCTCCGCCGAAATTATGCCGTCGCTTCCGCAACAACTGGCTGTGCATCAGCGGCGGCTCTTGCATCCGGCCCGTTGAAAACTTCGCCCTTGAATACCCACACCTTGACACCGATGATGCCGTAGGTGGTCTTTGCTTCTGCCAGACCGTAGTCGATATCTGCACGGAAGGTATGCAAAGGAATACGACCTTCGCGAACCCATTCCGTACGTGCGATTTCCGCACCATTCAAACGACCTGACAAACGAATCTTTACGCCCAATGCGCCAATGCGCATGGTGTTGGTTACGGCGCGCTTCATGGCACGACGGAACATCACACGGCGTTCCAGCTGCTGCGCAATGCTTTCAGCAATCAATAATGCATCCAGCTCAGGCTTGCGGATTTCCGAGATGTTGATGCGGACATCAGCCACCGGCATCTTCATCAGCTTCGCAGCTTCGCCACGCAGCTTTTCAATGTCTTCGCCCTTCTTGCCGATCACCACACCCGGCCGGGCTGTATGAATGGTGATATTCACCTTGCGAGCAGCGCGTTCGATCTGAATGCGGCTGACAGATGCTTCCGCCAATTTCTTTTTCAACAGTTCGCGCACCACGAAATCGGTGTGGACGAACGCAGGGAAATTGCGCGTTGCCGCGTACCACTTCGACGACCAGTCGCGTGTGATACCGAGGCGGATGCCAATTGGATTAACTTTCTGACCCATGTTAACTCGCTTAAGTTTGCAACACCTGAAATCAGGCCTGCTTACCATCCCCTACCGTCAATGAAATATGGCTGTTGCGTTTCCAGATACGCGCGCCACGACCTTTGGCACGAGCATGAAAACGCTTTAATACCGGCGCGATATCTACCTTGATGGATTCGACTTTCAATTCATCGATATCAGCACTCAGGTTGTTCTCGGCATTGGCAATCGCAGATTCCAGCACCTTGAGAATCAGGTCAGCGCCCTTCTTCGGTGTAAAGCGCAGGGTTGAGAGCGCCAGACCCACGGGCTTTCCTCGAACCATGTCTGCCACCAGACGGCACTTTTGCGGCGAAATACGCGCGTTCTTCAATTTGGCTGCTACTTGCATGAAGCTACCCTTATGCCTTCTTATCGCCAGAATGAGCCTTGAATGTGCGCGTTGGCGCAAACTCACCCAGCTTGTGACCGACCATGTTTTCCGAGACCAGCACTGGTAAGTGCTGCTTACCGTTATGCACGGCAATCGTGAATCCCACCATGTCGGGCAGAATCATTGAACGACGCGACCATGTCTTGATCGGGCGGCGATCATTCTTTTCGCTGGCAACGCGCACCTTCTTGGCGAGATGCGTGTCGACGAATGGACCTTTTTTAATCGAACGTGGCACTATCTGCTCCTTAAGGATCAGTTACGACGCCGCACAATCATGCTGGCGGTGCGTTTGTTGGTGCGAGTCTTCTTGCCCTTGGTCTTCCAACCCCAAGGACTGACGGGATGCGGATTACCTTGCGGTGAACGGCCTTCGCCACCACCGTGCGGGTGATCAACGGGATTCATCACCACACCGCGAACGGT
>DATAHE010000011.1:0-10151 GCA_036263355.1 Steroidobacteraceae bacterium
CCGCTTACAGAAACCACAGAGCGCGAACTGCTGTTAGAGACCGTAGCGTCAGGGGCTGAAGTTTCCGCTGGCGTCGCTTGCGGCATTGTCGATGCAATCGCATCAGCGTGTGTATCGGGCACGGAGGGCATGGCTTGCACCGAATTCACCGACGATGCAGCCGATCCTTCACGTTGTTGTAACTCTATCCGATAGGTTTTCACTTGGCCTGAGTCACTTGAAGCAGATGATTCATTACCGGGTGGTTTCGAATTTTCTGATTCATGCGAGCCGGAACCTGAAAACATTTCCGGGACCATGATGACGGCGACAGCGATCAGAACCGCTGCACCGACAAGTCGTTCTTTGAGTTGTCGTTCCATTTGGCGAGTATAAAGCCTGTCAGATGTACCAATTACAACAATGCATTCAGCTTTAGGGAATATTTTCAGTCATCACTCAGTGCGTCGTTCCAACCATGCTAATGCAGGGCCCACCGCGTGAAACGAACCGCATACCACGATGCGGTCAATGTTCGCCCGACGGGCGGCCAGGTCACAAGCCTCATCAATGCTATTCAATTCCGCTGCAACGGTGACATTGGAGTGGCGTAAATGTTCGGCCACTTGTGTTGCCGTAAGCGCACGAGTGCCGGGCAAAGTCACTGCGATCCATTCATCAACTTCATCGCGCAATGCGGTGATCGTGCCATCAATGTCCTTGTCCGATAGCATGCCGAAGATTGCCAGTGTTGTTGGCTTTTCCGTCGCTCCGCGGCGCGTGCGATCTTCATAAAGGTGTCGTGCGAGCACCAATGCAGACATGGGATTGTGCGCCACATCCAGAATCCATTCTGCTGAACTATTTTTCGGCACAACACGCTGAAAGCGTCCGCTTGTTTTAGTATTTACAAGCCCCGCGTTAATCGCCTGCTGCGTGACAGGTAATCGCAGTGACAAGAGCTGCACAGCTGCCAACACCAGTGACGCATTCCATTTTTGTATGGAACCCTCAATGCCAGGAGCAGACAACGCTTTCAATTCCATTTGTCGATCATTTTGCTTCATCCACCAGGACCAGATTTGACCTTCTTCATCGAAGCCGAAATCACGATCCGCTTTGAGCAAGTAAGCGCCGACTTCATTGGCCACTTGCTGTATTGACTTCGGCATCGTTGCCGAACCATACAACGCTGGTCGATTCGCGCGAAAAACACCGGCCTTTTCGCGGCCTATGCTTTCGAGATCATTGCCAAGCCATTCGGTATGATCAAGTCCGATGGAAGTGACCATTGCGATGTCGGAGTCAATAACATTCACCGCATCCAGACGTCCACCCATGCCTATCTCCAGTATCCATACGTCCAGTGCGGCGGTGGAGAATGTTAATAGCGCAGCCAGCGTGTTGAACTCGAAATAAGTTAGTGAAATGTCGCCACGAGCTACGTCGATGCGCTCAAAGGCGACACACAATGACTCGTCTGACACTTCCTGCTGATTAATGCGAATGCGTTCGTTATATCGCTGTAAATGCGGTGAGGTGAATACTCCAGTGCGATAACCTGAGGCGGCGTAAATGCTGTCAAGCATGGCAGCACACGAGCCTTTACCCTTCGTCCCAGCAATCGTGATGACCGGCGCATCAGGCTTTTGAAATCCAAGCCTCTGCAGCACCACACGGACACGATCAAGACCAAGATCAATGGTGCTTGGATGAAGCGTTTCCTGCCAGCTCAACCATGATGACAACGAAGAGTGCATGCGTGTAAAGAATCTGAATTAATCGTTGCGATGTTACGCTCAAAGCGTCGCGAACCCCGACCATGATTCTATTTGGGAATCAGCAATCTCTAATCGCTGTACAGCAGAGACCGTTGCTGTTGGTGGGCCCTGCCAAAGCCACTGTTCCAGGGATTCGACATCAGCGGCATTGCCACTAGCAACCACTTCCACGGATCCATCACTTAAATTTTTTGCGTAACCAAGCAGTCGCAGCTGCAGCGCCTTTTCCCGTGTACTGGCACGATAATACACGCCCTGCACTCTGCCGGTCACAACAAAGCGACGCGTGATGACTTCACTCATGAAACGGGCTAATGAGCAGAACCGGATCTGGATTGAGCGAGACGCTGAGCGTCCAGCGCTTTCTTCTTCGCATCTTTGGCGTAATAGCGCGCCGCATTGAATTGATGGTCACGCAACAGCCTTTCGGCCATCTTGAGCGCAGCCTGCGCTGAACTCATTTTCTCGGGTACAGTTTGAGCCGCTCCAGATTCAATGGCCGCTTCGACTGCTTGACGCGCATCGCTCATTTCCTGTACGGGCGGCGTCGTCGTACAGGCGGCCAGCAACAGCATTCCGCACCACAACAAATGTTGCAGTCGCGTGCCGGTTTTTATTATGGAATTTGTATTCATTGCAGAACCCGTGGCTGCAAACCTAACAACGACCGCTTGCTACGTCAACCACTCTCAGTAGGATCCGATTTCTCTCTGCGCTTCCTGACTGCTCATGCGGAGACCACCGCCTTCCCAACGGCGCGAAACACCCGAAAATGACAGCGCAGTGACAGTCACGATATGCTTGCCCTGTTTACCGCTCCACCACTGGCAGTACAGCATTATCTTGGACATTCTCGTTTTATATTACTCACGCAAAGGTTCCACCGCAGAACTCGCCCGCCAGGTATGCCGTGGTGTCGAATCGGTAGCCGGTATTAATGCGCGTCTGCGTACCGTTCCCGCTGTTCACACGGTCATCTCCGCGCCCGAGGCATTTATTCCGGATGAAGGTCCGCCGTACGCCACCGTCGATGATCTTCGCGATTGCGCAGGACTGATTCTTGGCAGCCCGACCCGGTTCGGCAATATGGCCGCACCGATGAAGCACTTTATCGATAGCACCAGTGCACTATGGGCAACAGGTGAACTGGTGAATAAACCCGCCGCTGTTTTTACTTCAACCCAGACGATGCATGGAGGACAGGAGTCGACATTACTAAGCATGATGCTGCCTTTATTGCATCACGGAATGTATCTGGTGGGTTTGCCTTTCACAGAAAAAGCAATCAATGAAACCCGCAGCGGTGGTACACCTTACGGCGCCAGTCACGTTGCAGGTGCAAATCTTAACGACCTCAGTGAAGATGAAAAATATCTGTCGCAACGGCTCGGTGAACGTGTTGCGCGACTCGCATTGCAATTGAGTAAATAGATTTCATGTCAGAAACAGTAGCGAGCCTATCACTCGTAGCAGCGCGCGTGCGTATTGCGACAATATTGATCTGGATTGCCTTATTCAGTCTGGTAGCGTTGCATCAAGTTCTGCCATCTTTGTCTGTCGGCTCGATGCTGCGAGCATTCTTGTATTCACTACCCTTGTTCGCGCCATTGCCGGGATTGTTGCGGGGCAATCGCTACACATACTCGTGGGCAACGCTGTGTGTGCTTCCCTATTTTATTGTTGGCATAACAGAAACGGTTGCCAATCCTTCCATTCACATCTGGGCAACTGCGTTGCTTGGCTTGTCGTTACTGTGGTTTTTTTCGTTGATCAGCTTTCTACGCGTCACGCGCGCTTAAATTAAAAGACAGATACTGGCTTCATCGACTATCAAGCACATGTTTGACGAAAGGCACGGTCAACTTTCGCTGCGCAGCTAACGAAGCAATATCAAGCTCATCAAGAAACTTGCACAATGACGCCATATCGCGAGGCAACCGTCGTTGCAGGTAATGAATGGTTTCATCGGGCAGTTCAAGTCCGCGTTGAGATGCATGCAAACGCAATGCTTCAAGTTGCTCCAGCTCATTTAACGACTGCAGATGCAAACTCATACCGCCCATCACTCGAGAGCGAAAATCAGCGAGTGGCATTGAATAAGAAGCAGGCGCGCGCGTAGCAGACATGATCAGCTTGCCACCGCTCTCTTCCAGCTCGCGATACACATTAAACAACGCGTGGTTCCACGGCCGTTGCTCAAGCACCGCATCAACATCATCAATGCAGACAAATGAATATTGCGCACTGCCGTTTAGCAATTCTGGACCGTAACGTACCAAATCATCTGCATGAAAATACACTGCGATTTGCTGACGATGCGCCGCCTCAACGCACAAGGCTTGTAATAGATGCGTCTTTCCTGTGGCAACTTGCCCATAAATAAATACCAGGGGGCTGGCAGTAAATTGCTGTTGATATAACGATTGCACCACCGCGCTATTAGGGCCAGCGATATAAGCGCTGAACACCGAGGAAGTGCGCAACCGAACCGGCAATGGCAATTGCTGCATTGTTCAGGAATCGGGAGTAGCGACCTGTCGATGCAGGGCTGCTGCACGTTTGCTGTAGGTGATGATGTAATCAGCACCGCTTATCACTGTTGTACCCGCAGTGATGTAACCGAGCACACTGATGGCTTCCGCCGAAGGCCATGACACCGACGACGCAGCAATCGCCGCCAGCACATAGGAAATCTGCATCACTGTGTTTACTTTACTAATCCAGGTCGGAGAGCTATCGGCCAACGAGCCTGCCATGCTGCGGTATATGGTCGCACCGACAGCGATTATCACATCTCTCAAGACCACCAATGTCACCAGCCATGGCGCTACCTTGCCAATGATTGTCAGCGTAATAAACACCGTGACGAGCAGCAGTTTGTCGGCAAGTGGGTCGAGAATTTTCCCCAGCTCAGTGGTCCAGTTGAAACGCTTGGCAATATAGCCATCCAGACCATCGGTTACGGCAGCCACAAAAAACACAAAGAACGTAACGTCGTACCGTTCGTGATAGAGGAACCAAGCGACTGGTAAGGCCAGCAGCATTCGCAGAACACACAGAGCATTAGGTAACCAGCGCATGGCAGCCGCGTATGTTATTGAACCTTGACACTGCCATTCAGGCGATACATCAGCACTGAGGATGGATCAACCGTGCCGGTTTGCAACGCAGCCAGTTTTTGATCCAGCTCCAGTCCGCGACGTAAATTTTCGATACCACCACGCAACTCAAGCTGGAAGCGCACGGTATCGCGCTGCAGATTGGCAACTTTGACGGTACGAACGGTGGAAAGACCGGTGAGATAGTTCAACGTTGTAGCATACGCATCCAGCCCATCAATACCGGCCACTTCCAGAATAGTGATAGGAGATTCCTTGTCGGCAACAGCGTAGTAATGACCCAGAACATCGGCAGCCAGATGCGGACCTTCGTCGATGGAGCCCTGAATTTCCTGAACCGCTCCATCAAATAACAATTGCCACTTCAGGCTGGTAACAGAGGTGGGATCGGTCATCCGCGCAACCAATACCGCAGTGGCCCCATAACGATCAGCCAGTGCCTGCACCTGCGATGTGTTGGCCATGTTTACGCGTTCGCTGCTTTCAGTACGAGCCCACGCCAACGGTACCCCGCGCAGCTTCGCGGTTTGCTCGACCGCCGCACGTGCTTCACGTACGCCCTGCAGGGTGGAAGGCAGCACCACCAAGGTCACTGGACGAGCGCGGCCCCACAACGGCAGTCCCGCCTGTTCCAGCAGCGAGTTAACGCCCGCGCTGTCAAAGCCCACTTCCAGAAAGCCCGTGTTATAGCCATAGCGCTGCACATACTTGGGTGCTGCATTCAACGCATTTCCCAGCTTGTTGGCCGCATCGCGCTGACCGCTGACGCGCGCTGCAACGATACCCAGCGCGGTAGCAAATGCCGCCTGTCGTGTGGCTTCCGTGCTATCGGTGACGCGCACGGCAGCATCGTACATTCCAGCAACATTCGCAGCATTGGCGGTGAAGCTGGCGAACGCAAGCAGCGCGCACAACATGCCGGCACCGCAACGCATCCATCTGTTAATCAAACCTTTTTCACAGTGAGTCAACATATCCGGCCATCGTTTATACGTTGTGGGTTTATTTGTTGTGAGTCTGGGGAATTGGCTGTGTAAAATAGCACACCTTTGCCCCCGCCTCATTCCGTAACATCCTACATCGAGCAACTCAATGACCGACCCGTCCCAATCTTCATCTGCCAAGTCTTCATCCGGCTCCCTGACTTATCGCGATGCTGGCGTTGATATCGATGCTGGCGAAGAGCTGGTCGAACGCATCAAACCACATGTAAAGCGCTCCATGCGCCCCGAAGTGCTGGGCGGGCTGGGTGGATTCGGCGCCATGTTCGAACTGCCGCTGGATCGCTACCGCAAGCCTGTGCTGGTCTCCGGCACCGATGGCGTCGGCACCAAGCTGCGCCTGGCAATTGAAACAGGCAGACACGATACCATTGGCATCGATCTGGTAGGCATGTGTGTCAATGACGTGGTGGTACAAGGCGCTGAGCCGTTGTTCTTTCTCGACTACTATGCCACCGGCAAGTTAAGTGTTGATGTTGCCGAGTCGGTTATCAAAGGCATTGTTGAAGGATGCGTGCAAGCGGGCTGTGCGCTAGTGGGCGGCGAAACCGCTGAGATGCCCGGGATGTACGCCGCGGGTGATTACGATCTTGCTGGCTTCTGCGTTGGAGTGGTTGAGAAAGACCAGATCATCGATGGCAGCAACACTCAAGCCGGTGATGTGCTGATCGCATTGCCATCTTCCGGTCCGCATTCCAATGGTTATTCATTAATTCGCAAATTGATTACGCACGGCAACGCGAACGACCATACCAAGCTGGACAACGGCTTGCTGTATGACGCACTGCTGGCGCCAACGCGCATCTATGTAAAAACAGTGCTGGCATTGATGAAGCAGATCGCTGTGCGTGGTGTTGCACACATCACGGGCGGCGGCCTGCTGGATAACATTCCACGCGTGGTTCCGGAAGGACTAGAAGTGGTATTGCATCGCAAGCAGTGGCAATTGCCACCCGTGTTCCAATGGTTGCAACGCACCGGCAACATTGAAGCGACCGAAATGCTGCGTACCTTCAATTGTGGTATCGGCATGACCATCTGCGTCAGTCAGCAAGATGCGGATAAAGCACTGGCTGCCTTGAAGGCGATGGGCGAAACACCTTTTATCGTTGGCGAAACACGTCGCGGTAATGGCGGTGTTGTGGTGGTTGATTAATGATCGATCACTCTTCATTAAACAGAGTGCCTGCCAAACTTCCAATAGTCATTCTAATATCAGGCACAGGCAGCAACATGCAACGGATTGCACAACTTGCTGTGAGTGATCAACTGCCGATTGAAGTACGCGCTGTGATCAGCGACCGCGCTGATGCGAAAGGATTGATCGCTGCAGCAGACATGGGAATCGCAACACGCCATTTAAGTCCGAAGTCATTTACAGATCGCAGTCAGTTTGATGCGGCACTGGCAGAACTAGTTGAAAGCTTTGATCCGCAGCTTGTGGTTCTAGCCGGATTCATGCGAATTCTCACATCAACATTCACGCAACGATTTGCAGGGCGATTACTCAACATTCATCCTTCGTTGTTACCCAAATACCCCGGCTTGCATACCCATCAGCGTGCACTGGAAGCTGGCGACAAGGAACATGGCGCGAGCGTGCATTTTGTTACTGAGGAACTGGACGGCGGCCCGGTCATCATTCAAGCCACAGTGCCAGTATTGTCTGACGACAACGAAAGCACCTTGGCGCAGCGAGTTCTGAAACAGGAACATCAAATTTATCCAGAAGCGATTCGTCTGTACGCTAGTGACCGTTTGCAATATGCAAACAACAGGGCATGGCTAGATGGCCAGGAACTTGTTTGTCCATTGCAGTTCCAATCTGTTAATTGACAGAAAGGTGACACAGATGCGAATCGCGACCTGCATTGCTGCTTTCCTGATAAGTATTATCGCGATGCCTTGCATGGCAGAAACACAGACAGCGACAAAAAAATATACGCTGATGGAGCCTGACAAGGTCATGTTGAGGCCCTACACCGCACGCTACAACGTCAAGTTTCGCGGCATCAGCGGTGGCGATATCGAAGCGACACTAACTAATCTCGGCAATGGACACTACCGCTTTCGTTCGCACCTGTTACCGAATTTTCTCGGTAAGTTGTTCACCAGTGATCAAGCGGAAGATGTCAGCGAGTTTGAGCTGGGCGCGGACGGCGTTATCAAACCACTGCGTTTTCGTTCAGAAGATGGTTCTAGCGACTCCAAGGATGACATCGCTCTTGATTTCGACTGGCAGAACAATGTTGTCAAAGGTCATGCTGAAGGCAAGGATATATCAATGCCACTAAAGGCAGGCACGCAGGATCGTCTTACGATTCAGCTCACTGCGTCACTTGCACTACAAGCCAAACACGATATCGGGATGTTGAACATGCAGGAACGTAACGAACTGCAGCAATTCAAAATCTCGCAACAAGGAACAGAAGACGTTCACACCGACGTCGGGGACTTTCATGCGGTTGTACTGCTGAGCGAACGCGAAGGAAGTTCACGCAGCTCACGTTACTGGTATGCGCCAGAATTGGGATATATTCCCGTTCATGCAGAACGAACTAGCAAAGGGAAAGTGGACATCGTGATGCGATTAAAATCGGTGAAACTTGGTGAATAGGCTGTACCGTGAGCATGCGATTCGCTTTTCTACTCTACTGTCCGTGGCATTGTTAATTTCCTGCTCCTCGCCCTCTTCCATCAAGCCATTCACAACTGACGGCTGCAGTCTGTTCCCCGACAAATCTTTAATCGGCAAAAAAGATTGGTGCGACTGCTGCCTGACTCATGATGTGGCTTACTGGCGCGGCGGCACAGCAGAGGAACGTCTGCAAGCGGATAAAGCATTACAAGCCTGTGTGGAAAATACTACCGGCAACAAAGCACTGGCTGAGTTGATGCTAGTCGGTGTGCGTTCCGGCGGTGGCCCTTATTATTTCACCACCTATCGATGGGGTTATGGGTGGCCATTCGGTCGTGAGTACAAAGCCCTGGCTCCCGAGGAAAGGGCCGCGGCCGATAAGGCTGAACAGGCGTTCCGCCGAGCTCATCCTCAAATGACCTGCGAAGACGCCATGCATAAATGAACGCCATCAGCCAGCACACATCAACACGATCACTTGCTACAATAACCGGCACATAACATCACTGACGGGGTTCTGCATGGGCTTTCTATCTGGCAAACGCGCATTGATCGTAGGGTTGGCGACGGAACGATCCATAGCCCACGGCATTGCCGGTGCGATGAAACGCGAAGGTGCCGAACTGGCCTTTACCTATCAAGGTGATCGACTGAAAGAACGTGTCATCGACATGGCGAAGGAATTCGGCAGCAACATCACCATGCCAATGGATGTTGCCTTCGATGACCAGATCGATTCCGCATTTGTGGAGCTGCGCAAGCACTGGGATAGCTTGGACATCATAGTTCACGCTGTTGCATTTGCGCCGAGTGATGCCATCCGTGGTGGTTTTGTTGAATCCACCACTCGCGAAAATTTTCGCATCGCCCATGATATTTCAAGCTACAGCCTCACGGCACTCGCAAAAGCTGCGCTGCCGATGATGCAAGGACGTGCTGGCGCGTTCATCACACTGACGTATCTTGGCGCAGCTAAGTCACTGCCAAGCTATAACGTCATGGGACTTGCCAAGGCCAGTCTCGAAGCCAACGTTCGTTTCCTTGCTGCAGACCTGGGGCCACAAGGCATTCGCGTGAATGCGGTCTCAGCAGGACCAATCAAGACGCTCGCCGCAGCAGGCATTGGCGGCTTCCGCAAGATTCTGGGTCACGTTGCTGCAACTTCGCCGATTCGACGCAATGTCACCACCGAAGATGTGGGCAATGCCGCTGCCTTTCTGTGCTCTGATCTCGCTGCCGGCATCACCGGCGAAGTGCTATACGTCGATGGCGGCTTTAGCACGGTCGGCATGGCATTTGGTGAAGAACCAGAGAAGGCATGAGAGTACCTCTCTCTGAGTTGAGTTGAGAATCTAGCGACAGCGATACGAGTGATGCGCAACTCAACGTGTTGCCGGTCTCCGCTTAAAGATCTGCACTTAAATAAATGATTCAGGATATGCAGTCACCAAGAACAGGACTGCTCTACCGAATGTTGAGACCATTACTATTCCTGATCCCTAATGAATAGGATCAGGTGAACAACTTAGTCAAACGCTGCTGGGTTGACTTCGATCTTTGCAGTGCGCTTAAGCTCCTGCACATAGTTCGTGAACTCAGTACGACCCTGCTGCATCGCACGTTGCGCTTCCAT
>DATAHE010000012.1:0-4827 GCA_036263355.1 Steroidobacteraceae bacterium
CTGCACCGACCATGGTGTGCAGCTCGTCGATGAAGAGAATGATCTGACCTTCCTGCTTCTTCAGATCATTGAGCACCGCTTTCAAACGTTCTTCGAATTCACCGCGAAACTTGGCACCGGCAATCAAGGCACCCATATCGAGTGCGAGAATCTTTTTGTTGCGAATGCCTTCGGGCACTTCGCCATTGATGATTCGTAACGCGAGACCTTCCACAATCGCCGTCTTGCCCACACCGGGTTCACCAATCAACACGGGATTGTTCTTGGTACGACGTTGCAACACTTGTACGGTGCGACGAATTTCATCATCGCGACCGATCACAGGATCAAGCTTGCCTTGCGCAGCACGCGCCGTCAGATCAACGCAATATTTTTCCAGTGCCTGACGACTCTCTTCCGCATTGGGATCATCAATCTTCTCGCCACCACGCAGTTCATCAATGGTCTTTTCCAGCGCGGGCTTCAACACCCCCGCCTGTTTCAACAGGGTGCCCAATGCGCCTTTGTCTTCAATCGCAGCAAGGACAAACAACTCGCTGGAGATATATTGATCACCACGCTTCTGCGCCAGCTTGTCAGTGAGATTAAGCAGCTTGTTCAGATCGTTGGAGATATGAACTTCACCACCAGAACCTTCGACGGTAGGAAGGCGTTCGATAGCAGAGCTCAGCGCTGAACGCAGCGAGTTCACATTCGCACCAGATTTATCGAGCAATGGTCGGACCGAACCGCCCTGCTGGTCCAGCAATGCCTGCATCAAATGCAATGGCTCGATGTATTGATGGTCGCGACCGACCGCCAACGACTGTGCGTCGGCCAGGGCCATCTGGAACTTGCTGGTCAATTTATCCATTCGCATGGGGTGTACTCGTTAAAACTTTGAATTGCAGGGTATCTATGGTTCAAGTTGGAAATTTCAACTTGTTATGCACTGACTTTGCCCCTATTTTTGCCAAGTAGATAGTTCTACCAGCTTGGGGTAATAAACAATATGGGAAGGTACTTAAGCGAAGGCTGTGTTTCGTCACTGAATCCTTCCCGTGGAAACGGGCCCGCGAAGACAGGAGTCGAAGCTAACATCGGCTTTTGCCGATGGCCCATAGAGTGAACTACACGATGTAGTTCATAATCAGTGGAAAATTGTCTTACTAGATACCCGCCTTCGCGGGTATGACCCAATGCAGTTGTGGAGCATCACCGTTTCGAAACAACTCCAAGCTCCTTTTTCACACAACCTAGGAGCAAATAGCTCCATCAATGCAGCACCTTCTCCATCACGCCAATCAGCAAGACACCGCATAGGATAAGTGCCAGCTGCTGCACAGCAGATTCGGCATCGACGCGGCGATGTAAGCCAGGAATGAGATCAGCCACGGCGATGTAGATAAAGCTGGCCGCGGCCAGGGTAATGACATAGGGCAGTACCTGCATCACTGTACCCAGCGCGAAGTATGCAACCACACCACCGATGACGGACGTCAAGCTGGTAATCAGGTTAAGCAGTAATGCTTTGCGCTTGGACATACCGCTGTGAAGCAGAATCGCAAGATCACCCACTTCCTGTGGAATCTCGTGAACGACAACAGCCACGGATGTGACCACCCCGAGGTGAAAGTCTGTCATGAATGCGGCTGCAATCAACACGCCGTCCAGCAGATTGTGCAGACCATCACCGAACAGAATCATCCAGCCTGATGCAGCACGATGCTGATGTTCATGCGTTGATGAATGCGGGTGCAAATGCACATGCGAGTGACCAGACTTAAGAACGAAACGATGTTGCTGCGGTTCTTCGACCTGATGCCCTTCGCAAGTATCGTGATGACAGTGACGCCATAGCACCAGCTTCTCAAGCACAAAAAATATCAATAGACCGATAAGTAACGTCAACCCAATTTGTGGTGCTTTATTCACGCCCCCGGTTGAAATGGCCTCTGGCAATAGATCCAGCAGAGCAGCGGCTAACAACGCGCCAATTGCAAAGCTGACCAGATGGGGGATCCAGTGTGCACGCTTGTTGTCTGGCACCAGCAGAAACAACGATGCGGCCAGCGCGCTCAGCACGCCACCAATGACCGTTGCAAGGATAATCCACAGAAGCATGTTTATATCCAGTTCAGCGATGCGTTAATGCGCGTCGTGTTCGTGCTTGATCTCTTCCGTGATTTCTTTGGAATGTCGCAGACCGTATGCCATGAAGGCAACGATAACAACATTGATGATTAATGTACCGACGGTCCAGACATTGACGTGCTTGGTCAGCTCAATAATTTCAAACGGTATATAAATTGCGCCACTGAGCGCCGCGAGCCACTCGGCCCACGGCCGCGCACGCCATAGACCGTACGCTTCGATAAATCTTATCAGCACGTACACTGTGACGAAGGAGGCAATCATCCATAGGTGAGTATCGGTGATCTTTGAGGCCAGTTCGATAAATATTCGCGGATAACGATCATTCGGGTCCAGATGGAAGTGACCAATAAGTGCATCGACGGTATGCTGAACATTGCCCTTGAGTATGGACAGAACTCCCAACCCAGCCAGCAATACAATGATGCCCTTCGACAACTCAAAAATGGCAACCGTGCGCAACACCCGCTCGAAATGAGGAATCTTCACAGCTCAGCAATCCCGTAATTCAACTTATCTGACAAGATTACCGCAGTCTGCCGGATAAGTAACGATGTTCGCCCGCTTATGGTTGCATCGCCCCGGCAAAATGGGGCAGGCTTCGGTTTTCTGACAGGTCTTCTTTTGCCATGACACTATTAAAACAGGTTGAATTGCGCACCGATCCGCAAGCGCGGACTTACGTCAAGAACGAAACCGTGACGGTACGTTTCGCGTTGGCCGACGGTAGCGTGGCCAGCCGCGAAGGCGCCAATACATATAAACAGGGTGATGCATTGATCACTGGTTCTACAGGCGACCAGTGGAGTGTCACTCGTGATCGTTTCGATGCCAAGTACACACCGGTCGCACCGCTGCATCACGGACAGGATGGCACATATCGCAACGTCCCAGTGCCAGTACTTGCAAAACAGATCAATGAAGACTTCAGCGTCGAGCGAACTGCCGGTGGCGATATCATTTACGGCAAGGCGGGCGACTGGCTGATGCAATACGCGCCAGGCGATTATGGCATTGTGCAGAACGCAAAGTTTCAAAAGGTGTATCAACTGGCGACAACACAAACTGGCGTAGTACTCGACTCATTTTAAATTTTTCGGGTCGTACCCAGTCTTCGAAGCCCAACCTATACCGCACGACTCGCTACGGCGCCGGAGCTACTGCATCCACAAAATATGTCGTATCACCAAAGCAGCTGGTCGGTATGCCGCGATGCTCGCTGTAATGCAAACGTACACGCTCACCTAAATGCGCTTCCAGCTGTTTCATCACTTCATCATCACGCACGGTAAATTCCCATATCTGTGGCGCGACGCCGCCCACCACATATAGCGCCAGTTCACCTTCGTCTGTTTTGCAGATCCATCCCTTCTTCGAAACCTTTTGCAGAATTCCAACCCGGTCGCCTTCGGAATAAGACCAGTGCAGCACCAGCTGCACATATCCAAACAATCCAAGGCCCAGCAATACGACAGTCCATAGCAGCCAGCGCGTTGCAGAACGTTTGGTATCAACGACGGTATTCATCTATTGTTCCTTATCTTGAAGTCGGCTGATATGTAACACTGTAAATATACAGAGTCGCCACGTGAAGATCATCCAATAATTTAAGGATAGCCAACAATGAGCATAAATATAAAAACCTCTGCAATCGCCATCGCTATCTCAGCGCTGATGTTCAGCCATTGCGCACTGGCAGTTGACCGGGGCCAGATAAGTAACGACGAACATACCATCGAGCCTTACGAACCTTCAACCATTGGCTACACCAAAGACAGTGATGATGTAGGCTTTATGGATTTTACTGTTTCATTGAAGTATCAGCTATTTCCGCGGAGTTTTGTCAGCTGGACCGGCGGCAGTGTTGATCGCCTCTACTTTGCATTTACCGGCAGATTCGGCATGTACGTTGAGACCCGCCACTCATCACCGGTGATTGGTAAAAGCTACAACCCGAAATTGTTTTGGCGTCATATTACCGACTCCACACTGGTGCCGGTGACGCTGGCTCACGCAGATGATGAAAAGAAACGGGAAAGTTATAGCGGCTATATCGACTTTGGATACAACCATGAGTCGAATGGACAGTCCATCAATTCTGCTGACGAGTATCTTGCCGCACTCAGCACAGCGGAAAAGCCGGACTATGCAAATGATAACTTGAGCCGCGGCTGGGATTATCTGGAGATTGCATGGAAGAAAACACTCAATGAGTCCAATAGTGTTCACAGACTGCAGACCTATCTGGATCTTAGATACTTCCTGCATCATGGCTTTATGCAACGCACTGCCGAAGAGTATAACGATTGGGAGAGCAACCCGGAGGGCAAGCCGCGCAAAGCAGTAAATGGGATCGCAGCGACATTCGAATATCAATATGGCAAGGCGAGCCTCTTCAGAAAAATTCCACTGCTTGCAAATCCCACCATTTCGTTACGCTACGAAACCGGTTATCAACGGCCGTTCGAATACAGTGCTTTCCGTCTTGAATTAGGCACACAGATACTCGAATTGCCGATCACCTTCTGGGCGCAACATGGCTATAACAGCGACCTTGCCCAGTATTACAAGAAGGTAAATTCGTATGGTGTCGAGCTGAAGATGGGTGCGTTCTAATTTGTCAATCAAACCTGCCACTACTTGCAGAAACAATCGTGCAGTAACTCCAGCAACCGCTTCGTCTTGTCATCATGC
>DATAHE010000013.1:0-14928 GCA_036263355.1 Steroidobacteraceae bacterium
CGAGCGCTGCAGGCAACGGTAACGTAAGCAGCACATCCGCGACGTCATCCCAAGCGTCAAGTGTCTCCTCTGTTTCCTCTTTATCGAGTGTAAGCAGCTCCACAAGTGTTTCATCTGTCTCTTCGATGTCGAGCGCGAGTAGCGTTATGAGCAGTGTCAGCAGCTTGTCATCCAGCAGCAAGTCATCACTGTCGGCTTCATCTTCCTCGTCGGTATCGTCAATGTCGTCGAGCAAATCATCGAGTAGTTCAAATAGCGTCAGCAGTACAAGCAGTTCTTCTTCAAGTCGCTCATCAAGCAGTGCTTCCTCGTCGACTTCCGGCAGTGTTGTTATCGCTATTGACGCTAATGCCGACCTGCATCCGATCTCACCACTGATCTATGGCGTTGCTGCGTTCTCAGACATCGCCAGTAACCTTAAGGATATTAATGCTCCGGTCAATCGACATGGAGGCAATGCTGTCTCACTATATAACTGGCAGGCCAATGCCAGTAACCGCGGTTCTGACTGGTATTTTGAAAGCATTGCGGATGGAGCCGCGACGCAGGCGGGCAGTATTCTGGATATCGTGACGGCCAATCGTCAGGCGGGCGCCGATAGCATGATCACACTTGGCATGACGGGCTGGGTGGCCAAGGTTACGGCGAACCGCGATAAGACCGCTTGTTTTTCCATTGCGAAATATGGCACTCAAAGTGGTGCCGACGTTAACTGGATGCCGGATGCAGGCAATGGTGTCAAACCCGATGGTTCATTGGTAACGGGCAATGATCCCAATGATTGCGCCACGCCTGCAACGTCGGATACGCAGAAAGGCTTAGTGCAACTTCTAACGCAGTCTTTTGGTTTGGGTGGTGTGCGCTATTACTTGATGGATAATGAATCAGCCCTGTGGCATACCACGCACCGCTCCGTTCATCCGCAGCCCGCCACGATGGATGAAATATATGGAGACATCGTGAGCTATGGCGGCATGGTCAAGGCCGTCGACGCACAGGCGTTGATTGTGGCACCAGAAGAATGGGGATGGACCAACTACTTTGATTCAGCCAAGGATGCAGCACTCAGTCAGTGGGGACATGGTCCTGATCGTGCAGCGCACGGCGGCATGGATTACATGCCGTGGCTGTTGCAGTCTCTACATAACAAAGAACAACAAACGGGCAGGCGCTTGCTCGATGTTTTCTCGCTTCATTATTATCCGCAAGGCGGGGAATATTCTGACGATACCAGCACAACGATGCAGCGCCGTCGCAATCGCTCAACGCGTTCGTTGTGGGATCCGAACTATGTTGACGAAACCTGGATCAACAATACAGTACGGTTGATTCCGCGAATGAAAGACTGGGTGAACCAGAACTACCCCGGTACAAAGATCGGCATTACTGAATACAGTTGGGGCGCAGATACACACATCAATGGCGCGACTACTCAAGCCGATGTGCTGGGGATACTGGGACGCGAAGGTGCCAACATCGCTACTCGCTGGACGATTCCAGCGGCAGGAACACCGACGTTCAAGGCTTTTCAGATGTTCCGTAATTACGACGGCGCGAAAAGTAGTTTCGGTGAACAGTCAGTACGCGCTGTAGTGCCTGATCCAGATCAGCTCTCCGCTTTCGCTGCTCGACGAGCAAACGATGGTGCACTAACCATTATCGTCATCAACAAAGAATTCGCTGCACAACCCATAACACTGCAGTTGACCAATTTCGTAAGTAGCAACAGCGCGGTACAGCGGTGGCAGCTGACGTCTGCGAATCAAATTTTACGGCTTACAGATGTTAACAACTCGGGCTTGCAGGTCAGTGATACGGTTCCGGCGCAGAGCATCACGACGTACATCATTCACTAGTGACCACAAAAATGATATTCCATTTTACGAATAGAATTGTCACTTCCGCCTTGACGATTGCGTGTCTGTCACTTAGCGGCTGCACGGGTGGTACTGTCGTCGGAAATAGCTCATCAAGCACTACAGGTACGGGCAATATCAGTAGCTCGTCTGCAATTTCTTCCAATTCATCCAGCATATCGAGTAGTAAGTCGAACACTTCGACAAGCATTTCTTCATCATCGTCGATGTCTAGCGTGAGCAGCGCTTCATCCTCATCAGTTTCGTTATCGTCATCTTCGATATCTAGCGCCAGTAGCGTTGCAAGCAGTCGGTCGAACTCAGCATCAAGCAGTGCGACATCATCCGTGAGCAGTTCATCTTCAAGCAGTAAGTCATCCTCCTCCAACTCTGTTTCTAGCTCATCAAGCTCCTCATCATCGGTACCGTTATCGCTGACGATTGCACCGAAAACCGCCACTCTTGGGGTTGGAAAGACAGTGGTATTCACGGTAACCCTGAAGGGGACTTCTAGTCCATCTGTTGATTGGGTAATTCAGGAATCAGCGTGTGGAAGCATCTCCGTTACAGGGTTATATACGGCGCCAGCGACAATTCCAGTTCCCGCGACTTGCCATATCAAAGTAATGAGCCAATCAAATGCCAGCATTTCGGATATAGCCATCGTGACAATCTCCGGTCCAAGTAGCGGACAAGTTGGTGTGTGGGAAGAAGTGACGCCGCCGGATGTAGACCCCGCGCTAATTAACAATGGAGCGTTTGGCTTGGGCTCCATTGTGGTGGACCCGGTACACCGCACGGACATGTATGTTGGTGGTTATGGCTATCTGTTTAAGTCAACGGACTACGGAATGAGTTGGAAGGTAGTACCGAGTCAACCCAACCCGGGTAGCCAGGCGCTGGGTCATGTAGTGGCCGTCGTGGGTACCACACCGGCAACAGTGTGGGTGAGCAATGGCTTCGGTGACCAACATATCTACAAGTCAACTGATGGCGGACTGACATTCAGGCTCACTGGCACCGTTCCTGGACACTCGGGTCTCGCAGGTTTTTATTCAATCGTCGTAGATCCCTATAACAGCAATCACCTGCTGAGTGGTCTGCATGAGACTGATGGTTTGGTGGAATCTATTGATGGCGGGGAAACTTGGCAATTGCTGGGCGGTTCTCACTGGCCCAGTGGTGGCAAGTCGTGGTTTGTTTTCTTCGTGGACACAGGCAACGCTGCAACAACAAGTGAAACGTGGTTTGCGATTGCGCAGGATGGAGGATCGGCGGTGATGACGAGAAACGGAGGTGGAACCTGGGAAATTCCTGGTGACATTGAAGGCTTGCAGCATCCGCACGGCAATAGTTCTCTTCTGCAAATCGACAACACCTTGTTCGTGACTGGCATCAATGGAGTCAATGGGAGCGGCACCTATCGCAGCACTGATTTAGGTTTGAATTGGAAGAAAGTTTCTAACGCTGGTGGCGGAGTGGTCTTCGGTTCGTCGAAGAATGTCTATTCAATGTGGGGTTGGGCCTGCGGTGGCTGTGGCCTTAATGAGGGCGGACCGCAATTGAACAGCGCGCTAATGCCGGGTGATATTTGGAAGTCATGGATTGCAGCCGAGTTACCCGCACGGTTGGTATGGGGGCCCAACAGTGTCGCAACCACATCAGACGGCACTCACACCATTTATGTAGGTTCCATGTGGGCTACTGGTTTGTGGCGATACGTTGAACCGTAACCTTGCAATGCATCTTACTTTCAATCTTCACCAAAGAAGATAGAGCTTGGCACATTAGAGGTGATTGACGCCCACCATACATAGATAGTTTGGGATGACTGGGTGTTATGCATTGTCTATCTCAGCAGGCAGTATTGCTGACGATTCAGCAACGAACAATGCATCGCGTTGCGATAACACCAAGCACTTAATCCTTGAAGTGACTTGCTTTAAGCGAGATACCATAGCCATAGCTCGCCATTATCAAAAACAAGCAACGTCACCAGAACAATATAAGAAACATCTTTACATCAATAGCATTTGATCGAATAGCATTTGATCGCACTGATATGAACTACCGTTGGTCCTACACTAAGTAAGATAGTTCCTACAAAAATATCTATCGATGTTGAATCAAAAGCAATTTAAGTCTTAAACATGCTGTCCGTGTCAACGCAAGCGTTCCTCGTACGTTTGCAACAAGGTTGATTACGCGATTATTCAGCCGCCCCGTGATGGGAAGGTTGACCTCAATTCACTCAGTGAAAAGCGCCACGAGGAAATTCATGTCAATCCCTTTGCATAAAAACTCGCTACTTCAGAATGCATTCTTTTCGTGGCATTCGTTGACGCACTCCCCTCCTAATTATCTTTTCCTGCTCAGCCATATGCGCAGCTATTCAACACTACTGGCTCATATTCTTGGTAGTTCGCCAGAAATCGATGGTTATGGCGAAACACATGTGAAGTATCGCAACACATTTGCACTCACTTCATTGCAGCGTCGCGTAAGTCGCTCCATCGGGCATGCAACAGAAGGAAGATACCTGCTCGATAAAATATTGCACAACTATGTGCAGTCGCCAGACCGGCTGCTGGACCGAAGCACTGTGCGAACGATTATCTTTATCCGCAAACCAGAAAGCACCTTGCGAAGTATCTTGATCAACAATGCATACGCCAGTGAAAAGAAACAGATAAAGGGTGTGCAGGCAGCATGCGATTACTATGTGTCACGATTGCATCGACTACGCATGGAGGGCGAACGCCTTGGGAAAGATGCGTTGTACTTTCAAAGCGAATCTCTCATCAGTTCACCGCAAGCCCTGCTCACCGCGTTGAGCAACTGGCTTAATCTGGGAACACCGCTGCGAACTGAATATGAAGTTGGTTCGCGAACCGGCGAAGCGGGCTTCGGCGATCCTTCACCCAATATCCGTCAAGGAAAAATACTGGGGCCGGAAGCATCGACGATTAAGAAGGACATCGTCATTCCGAGAATTGTATTGCATGAAGCGGAAGCCGCGTATGAAAGATGCAACGATGCATTGCAGAGAAGCTGCCAACTTCTCCCATACTGCAAAAACGTACATCAGATGAACATGATGCATCGCCAGAACTATGATGCCGGAATGAATGTTGTTGAGGTTGCGCACTAGCGCCACCTGACAATATATTCACTTCAGCGGTTTGCCCAAGCGACGTTCAATCTGTTTCTTCTCCCAATCAGCGCCAAGAAATGGCACCAATCCAAATACTTTCACCGCTCTCAACAGCAAGGCAAGCCCCCATCCTAGCGCCGCCCAAATGACCCACCAGTACATCGGCGATGTCATGTAATTGACCACGGTAAGAAACCCCATGATCAACACATAGGTCATTACTCTCAGATAGAAATCCTTCAAATTCGCAACGTGCCGCATCGCCAGAACTTCTTCGTAGTTTGTGCCTGGTTTTGGCGCGGACGTGGAATCGCTCGATACGTCGGCAGGATCATGGCTGGATGAATTCATCTCTGGCTCCGGTTGCAATTGCTTAAAGTCGATCTCGAAGACCGACGCCAGTGATTTCATGGTTTCGACGCTTGCAGCTTGACCATTTTCGATTCGCTGAATTGTACGAACGCTAAGCCCGCTCAGGTCGGCCAGCTGCTGTTGCGACCAACCGCGCTGCAATCTCAACTTTTGCACAAGCATGTAGAACTCCAGAGAAATCACGGGCAGCATCATGGCCGGATCAGCGAAAACATCCACGACAGCCGCACGTCAATCACGCGACACTCAAGCGACAGCAGCGAGATTACCGCTTACTGCTTTGCCGGAAACCGCATTCTACCGCTGCGTTCGGAGTCTAGACGACAATCAAGTCGCTGGCAGCGGCGCGGACTTTGCTTTGGGCGATGCACTGGAAGGCTTTTCAGACTTCTTAGGTGGCTCTGTCGCAGCTGCTTCTTTCTTGGGAAGAATCACACCGCTCCGCATCGCGTCGAATTCTTCAGCGGTAACCATCAATGTTGTACTGCCGTCCCAGGTTGCGCCCTTCGGCAAATGGTTATCGACATGGCGAGCACTAGTGATCACCTGCGCCGTCGTCATGCCACCGGTCACCGGATAGCTGACATTCGTCTGGTCCTTGATGACTTGGTCAAGTAACGATTGATCAACCACTACCGCATGTTGCTTGGCCTGCTGGAACAATCGTGCAATCGCCTTCTCCTTGGTGAACGGTTCAACCAGGGGCTTTTGCTCTTTTACTTTTTTCGCTACCGCTTTTTTGTCTGCGGGTTTGCTCTCCGACTCCGATTCTTCTTCAGGTGGTGGCATCACTTGAACATACAATTTACCTGCATGCCACCCCGACACCACGCGTTGATTCACCACTTGAACCATTGCGCCAATTGGAATTTCATCGAATAACAATGCAATGTCTTCGGGATAGAAACGCATGCAACCATGACTGGAGCGCATGCCCACACCATATGGCTTGTTGGTGCCATGAATAAGATAACCCGGCCAGCTTAAGGTCATGGCGAATGCACCGAGCGGATTATCATCACCCGGTGGCACCACCTTCGGCAACGGATCACCATTCTCTGCATGTTCCTTGCGAACAGAAACGGGTGGCACCCAAACTGGATTTCTCTTTTTACTGATCACCTTGGTGACACCTTCCGGTGTGACCCAACCCACTTTGCCAATACCGATGGGATGCGTGATGACAGTCTGTAATTCACCTGGTTTGCGCTTGGGAAAATAAAACACGCGTAATGCCGCAAGGTTTACCACCAGACCTTCGCGTGGCGCGTTAGGCAAAACAAATTGCGTTGGCAATACAATCTCGCGACCAGCGCCGGGTAACCAGGGATCAACACCAGGATTTGCTCGCACCAGTTCTTCGTAACCCAGATTGAAACGTCGTGCGATGTCCGACAAAGTGTCGTCGGCAGTCGCATGGGTAATCTGCAATTCACCGATGACATCATCGTCATCCGCGATCTTGAATAGATGCGTTGCTACGGGCTCCACGGGAGTTTGTGGGGCGACCGGCTGTGGTTCAAGCACCTGTCGTGGCGCGGGCATCAATCCGCACGCTGCAATCAAAAGACTGCCGACAACAATTAGAGAACGGGATTTAAAGAATGATTTCATAAAGCTATTGTGCCAAATATGCGCGATGGCACAACTAGAACCTGCGATAGCGACAAGTCGAAGCGGCCAAAAAAGAAAGCGACTACAGAAGGACAGGTGAATCTGGCAATTCGTTCCGGTCGACACTGGGAAAATATTTGGCGAGCAACACGCTCGCATCCTGAATAGCACTGCACAGCGCCAGCTGGTACTGCTCCTGCGCGCAAAGCGTCTGTAGTCCATTGGCAATACGTTGCCATTCTTCGCTCGTGATCTTGCCGTTCAGCCCGCGATCCGCAACGATCTCGATGGCACGATCAGCCAGGCAAAGATAGATCAACACGCCGTTACGATTGTCGGTGTCCCAGATACGCAAGCTGGCAAACACTTCCATTGCGCGGTCACGTGGACTTTGATCCTTCAGTAACGCATTCGCGGACAGCTCTGCTTCAATCGCAACACGAATTTCACCGCCGTGAGTAGATTCGCATAATTTGATTTGATCGGTAATCGTCTGAAGCGCCGCTTGTGGGAACACGCGGCGCGTATACCAGGTCGGGACGATGAGATGTCGCAGCATTCGTTTGATGTTCATATCACCACCGGCCAGAGGCCCCTCCGCCCGCAGTGCCACCGCCACCACCACTCCATCCACCTCCACCGCCGCCTCCGCTCCAGCCGCCACCACCACCGAAACCACCGGGGCTGATCCATCCACCACGACCACCGCCAACCAGCGTAAACACAAATGCAGCAATACCGCCGATCACGGACATCACCATCATGCCGATAAATAGCCACAACAATACACCGACCAATACACCAGTGATGCCCGCACCTAACATGCGGCCAAACATCGCGCGCAATATCGATCCCACGGCAAACGCACCAAAGACAATTACTGGCCACGGTATTTGCGTATCGCGTTGTCGCTGCTGTGCATCGCGTAGCGGCTCTTTATCATCGTAAGTCACATCACCACCAATCACCTGCTTGACGCGCTCCAAGCCGTCGTTGATGCCTGCAAAATATTTTCCTTCACGGAAGCGCGGCAACATCACATCCCGAATGATGCGGCGTGATGCGACGTCCGTGAGCGAACCTTCCAGTCCACGTCCTACTGTGATGCGAATCTCGCGATCGTTTTTTGCGACCAGCACTAACACACCGTTATCCACTCCTTTCTTTCCCAGCTTCCAGCTATCAAATACTTTTACTGAATACGATGCAGAGTCTTCGGGCTGGGTGGTGGGAACAATCAATACAGCAATCTGGTTCGTTGTCTGCTGCTCGTATTGCAGCAGATTACTCTTCATCTGCTCTACTTCATTCGCGGAAAGCGTATTCGTCAGATCCGTGACAGGAGACGTCAATGCCGGGACGGCAATCTCGTCTGAGGCAAATGAGCGCGGCGCGACGGTGATGCTAAACGCCGAAACTAACAAGACTATGGAAGCCTTAACTACACGCCTGAAGTTTCCGTTGTAGGCTGGGCGGCCGTGCCCAGTATCTACTTGGCAACATTGTTCATGCTGAGCGCGGCCGCCCAGCCTACAAACGACATAGCGATTCAATAGCAACACTTACTTGCTGCTTTGAGAAGAAGCAGCCGTACCAAAGTCCACTTTCGGTGGCTCCGAAATTGTCGCTTCGTTTTCAACGGTGAAATTTGGCTTCACTGCATAGCCGAACATCTTCGCAGTAAGGTTACTGGGAAACTGACGCACCACCAGGTTGTAATCGCGTACCGAATCAATGTAACGATTACGTGCAACTGTAATGCGATTCTCTGTGCCTTCCAGCTGTGCACGCAGATCATCAAACCCTGCAATCGATTTCAGCTCTGGATATTTCTCAACGACCACCATCAGTCGCGACAAGGCAGAAGTCAGCTCGCCTTGCGCTGCCTGAAATTTCGCAAACGCCTGCGGATCATTGATCAACTCCGGTGTGGCTTGAATGGATGTTGCTTTAGCGCGCGCCTCGACAACAGAATCGAGAATATCTTTTTCAGCCTGCACGCCACCTTTTACGGTATTCACCAGCTGTGGTACCAGATCTGCGCGGCGCTTGTATTGATTCAATACTTCGGACCACGCGGCTTTGCTCTGCTCATCGGTTTGCTGCAGCTTGTTGTAGCCACAACCCGTCAGAGCACTGAACAACACGGCAAGAACGACCCACTTCAAAACACGCATTTAATTCCCCTCATTGGCCAAGCAGCTGGCCGACACCGCGCATAATGAGGGCCACGGTGGAAATTGCAAGAGGTTATCACCGCACGTTTGCCATCAAGTAGCGTCGGTCGTCTGGTCAAGACACGAAAGCCCGCCGTTGGATCGACACGCCGTGCAAGTAAGTTACTGATCAGATTCCTGATCCAGCGTCTGCAATAGAAGTTTCAACTTGGGACCAAGCTTCTTCAACTCGGCACGATGAATGTGCGAGAGGTCTGCCAGCACTCGCTCGCCGCGTTCCGTCAATTCCACCAGCACCTCGCGGCGATTGTTACCGGGTTTACGGGCCATCAGTTTTTCTTTTTCGAGTCTGTCCACCAGTCCGACCACGCTGTGATGGCGAAGCTGCAGTCTTTCTGCGAGTTCACCGATGGTGACTTGATCGCGCTCCGGAAAGCCCTTGATAGCCAGTAGAGCTTGATGCTGTTGCGGCGTGATGTTGATGGCTTTTGCCGCCTCCTCGCTGAAGTGTATGAAACGCCGCAAGAGATAGCGGAATGCCGCCAGCGTTTCATAATCCGCTTTACGAAGTGCCCTTGGTTGTTTATTCGACTGTTTCATGACTGCATTAAACACAAATTTCGTAACGTCGGCCATCATTCCTTGATAGTATCGTACTACGATATATTTAATTCTAAGACCCATGCAGAACAAACCAGCAAACTCCAAAGAAATACTTGCCGATTTCACCACCAACCGCAGAGTGTTACTGCTCTCTGCCATGTCCTTACTGATTGGAGCAGTCAGCGTACTGGTCGCATGGATTCTGCTGCAACTAATCGCGTTGGTCACCAACCTATCGTTCTATCAGCACTTTTCCTTCGCGCCGTCGATACCGCAACATCATCATCTGGGGTACTGGGTCATATTGGTGCCGGTGATCGGCGCGCTCATCATCGGTTTGATGGCCCGCTTTGGTTCGGAAAAAATTCGCGGCCACGGCATTCCTGAAGCACTGGAAGCAATTCTGCTTGGCCGCAGTTTTATTCAATTGAAAGTAGCCATTCTCAAGCCGCTCTCTTCTGCCATCTCGATTGGTACTGGCGGGCCATTTGGCGCAGAAGGCCCCATCATCATGACCGGCGGCGCATTCGGTTCATTGTTTGCGCAACAATTTTATCTAAGTGCGGCCGAACGCAAGACCTTGCTAGTGGCAGGTGCGGCCGCTGGCATGTCGGCGGTGTTCGCAACGCCCGTCGCTGCGGTATTGTTATCAATTGAATTGCTGTTGTTCGAATGGAAACCACGCAGCCTGATCCCCGTTACGATCGCGTCCATCACCGCATCTGTGTTGCGCGTTACGCTTTTGGGTGCGGGGCCCGTTTTTCCAATGTCGGCACACATGTCCGTGTCCGGAATGGAAATGATTTTTGCTGCGACGCTTGGTGTTATTGCCGGACTCGGCTCCGGCATTCTCACTACTCTGGTGTACGCCTTTGAAGATCTGTTTCAGCGGCTGCCTATTCACTGGATGTGGTGGCCAGCCATTGGCGCAGTGTTCGTTGGTATCGGTGGCATCATCGAACCCAGTGTATTGGGTGTGGGCTATCAAACCATCAGTGCGCTGTTAAGCGGAGAAGTTATCGGCACTGCTCTGATTGTTTTGTTGATTGCAAAAACACTGGTATGGACCATTGCGCTCGGTTCGGGCACGTCGGGTGGTGTGCTGGCGCCACTACTCATTATCGGCGGTGCTCTGGGCACATTGGCTGGATCATGGATTCCTGTTGGTGATACTGCCATGTGGGCGTTGATCGGCATGGCCGCCATGATGGGTGGCACCATGCGATCACCACTGACCTCGTTATTGTTCGCAATTGAACTGACTCATGACTTCAATCTCTTCCCCGCGTTGATGATTGGTTCTGTTGCGGCATATGGTGTCACGGTTCTGTTGATGCGTCGCTCCATACTGACAGAAAAGCTTGCACGACGCGGTCATCACATCACCAGGGAATACAGCATTGACCCATTCGAGTTCGCGCGTGTCAGCGAAGTCATGGATTCAAATGTCCCCACTATTCCAGCGAACATGAATTTACTGGAACTATCCAGGCGTATCGCCGAAGGTGATGTACAACTGAATCGTCGACAAGGTCTGTTGATTGTTGATGACCGCAGCCGATTGGCAGGCATCATTACACGTGGCGACATTGTGCGTGCCCTGCAACAGGACCGGCGCAACGAAATGTCAGTCGTCGAAGCGGGCAGTTCTCATCTTACAGTGACGTTTCCAGATGAACCTCTGCAGGCGGCGCTCAACAAGATGCTTAACAGAGACATCGGCCGACTGCCTGTCGTTGATCCAGCAGATCATTCAGTCATTCTGGGTTATCTGGGACGCGCAGCTATTCTTTCTGCGCGTGCACGGTTTCATGAAGAAGAACATGTCAGAGAAAAACGCAGGTAACATTTAGCGCTTTGTGGATGCTATCTTATAACTGCCGTCGATGACAGGCATTGCCTCGGCTACGTTATATGTAACGGAACAACCGTAACAACAGCCACACCATGAAGGCCACAACAGGGAAGCTGAAAAAGATAACGATGCGATAAAGACGCACATGTCGCAACTGGGTATCCACCGCCAGCTTCTGACGTTCTATCGATTCCTTTTGTTCTTCTAGCGCCTGCTTCTGCAACGCGAGAGCATCATTGGCCAGGCGACGATATTCATCCAGCAATTGACGATTGGCATCGCGGATGTCGGTCAGTAGCTCTACAACCTTTTCATTATCCACGCTGTGCTCCTGAAGCTATCGATCAGACAATCTTAGCAGCTTGGTAGTATCCAATCGAAATCGCAGGCAAAAAAAACCCCAAGCTCAACACTTGGGGCAGAGAAGAGCGGACTTCAGAAGGGATTGAGAGTCCGCCAGGGGATTCAACACACAGTGAGCATCAACAAGAAACCAACTCAATTAACTTGAGAACAACTCTATCGCAATCAACTAGTGCAGACGCGACCATTGCAGTACTTTAATATCGCGCGATTCGCATTCAAAATTACGCGCCAGTACTATTGCCGCTTCCTTCGTGTCGCCGCGTGGCATGACACGGTTCACTTCGACAACGCCGCGGAACTCGCTCAGTCCGTTGACTGGGCGTTCCTGCATCAGAAAGTGGGTGTAGTACTTAACGCTCATGGGCCCAAGCTTAGGCACGACCCCAAAGCTAATCCGTGACTAGAATCGCAAAAACTTTTCGATCGACAATATTCAGGTGAATACTTATGACGCGTTACCGTCCTCCCCAACCCAAAGGTTCGAAGTTCATCACAAAATCGGGTTGGCAGCGGCTTAAGGACGAGCTGGATTACCTGTGGAAAGTAAAACGTCCGCAAGTAACGCAGGCAGTTTCAGAAGCGGCTGCGCAAGGTGACCGCTCGGAAAACGCTGAATACATCTATGGGAAAAAGCAATTGCGTGAAATTGACAGCCGTGTCCGCTTTTTGCGTCAGCGGCTGGATGGCATGGTGATTGTGAACCAGGTTCCGTCAGATCTGTCGCGCGTTTTCTTTGGCGCGTGGGTCACGCTGGAAGATGAAGCGGGTGTTGAACTGGAATACCGCATCGTTGGGCCAGATGAATTTGATGCGACACAAAAACTCATCAGCATGGATTCGCCGCTTGCCAAGGCGCTGTTCAAGAAGACGCTCGATGATGAAATTTCGATTGAAGTACCGGGCGGCAAAAAATCTTACGTGATTGTTGCAATTAGTTATCGTGACTTTGAAACAGTGTAAGCATTCGCTGAGTTACTTCAGACGCGATATTAGTTAGACAACTGCTTACGTGCCGCAGCGCGATCAATTTCATTCTTGATCTTTGCCTGATTAAAAGGTTTTGCGATCACACCATCGGTTTTTGCTTGAATCGCTTCGCGAACGTTCTGTGCGGTAGGCGACGCGGTAACGATCAATGCAATCAATTTACTGTTGTCCGCACGAAGGCGCACCAGAACGTCCAGCCCGCTCATCAACGGCATATCGATATCCAGACAAACCACATCAGGTGATAAACGTTTTGTTTCACTCAATGCCTGCTTGCCATCTGCAGCTTCGCCGATCACACGTAATCCCGACGCCTGCAGCACACTCTTCAACAAGCCTCTTGCTGTGTCGTCGTCATCAGCGACCACCACTGTACGTTTGACACTGGCATCGGATTGCTCACTCATCAATATCTCCTCAAGTCTCTCGTCTCACGGTCGAATGCTAACGATAGCGGGCTCATGTCTTATCTCAACCATCTCACATCTGCAGCATTGCACCAAATGAAAGGCGTTTACTTAACAGAATTTGTCGAATTTGCGGAACAACGCTATTCGTTGAAAACTGCCGATGCCATGCTCGAACCACGTGGTTTGCCTTCTGCGGGCATCTATACCCAGGTCGGCACTTACGATCATTACGAATTAACGGAGCTGGCACAGCGACTATCCAGGCTGACATCGGTCCCCGCTCCCCAACTGTTTCGGGAGTTCGGTCAATATCTTTATAGTCGTCTTGCCGGCCAGTATGCGCGGATGTGCGTTGCATATAAGGACTGCCTGACATTAATGGAACATGTTCATACGCATATCCACCATGAAGTGCGTAAGTTATATCCCGACGCAGAGACGCCAACCCTTAAGGCAGAGCGCATCGATGCCGATCACCTTGTTCTGCATTATGAGTCGGCACGCGGTTTTGCGGATCTGGCGGAAGGATTGATTCGCGGCTGTGCTGAACATTTTGGCGAAAACATCACCGTCACTCGTGACGATGCACTTCATGCTCGCGGAACTCATGCATGCTTCCGGCTAACAAGACATTCCAACCATTAAGCAATAACGATGATGCAGCAATGTATCAGCGCTGCTTTGAGCGCGAACGTCGTGCGCGTCAGCAAGCCGAAGCTGTGCTTGAAGCAAAGAGCCTTGATCTGTATTTAAAGCATGAAGAACTACGTCGCATCAATGCCACGCTGGAACAACGCATTGGTGAGCGCACAGCCGAACTGGCTGAAGCCGTCAAGCAGGCGGAAAATGCCAATGTCGCCAAAGGTGAGTTTCTCGCAAAGATGAGTCATGAAATCCGCACACCAATGAATGGCGTGCTGGGCATGCTCGAAGCGCTGCGTGTCACCAGACTGGATCCCAAGCAACAGGAATACCTGAGCATTGCACATGAATCTGCAGAAACACTACTTGCCTTGATTAATGACATTCTGGATTTTTCCAAGATTGAAGCGGGACGCATGTCCATGGAACAGATCAGTTTCGATCTACATCAAGTGTTGAACAATGTTTTGCAGTTGTGGCGACCACGCGCGCTCGAAAAGAATCTGGAGCTGACACTACAGATTGATGCCGAAGCACAGCGCTGGTTGATTGGCGACCCTACACGAATCACGCAGATACTGACTAATCTCGTCAGCAATGCGCTTAAATTCACCAAGAAAGGCAGCATTACCATTCAGTGTGATGCGCTGACTCCCGAAGATATCGATCCCACGATGCTGCGATTTATTGTGCAAGACACGGGAATCGGCATGACGGAAGAAGTCTGCAGACGACTATTCACTGCTTTTGAACAGGCCGACGGTGCAGCCACCAGTCGCGTCTACGGCGGAACGGGATTGGGATTGGCAATCTGCAAACAGTTGGCACAACTGATGGAAGGTGAGATCAGTGTCGAAAGCACACCTGGTGCAGGTTCCTGTTTCGTGATTGT
>DATAHE010000014.1:0-2935 GCA_036263355.1 Steroidobacteraceae bacterium
GCGCTGGCGGGTAAACACGCCGAGGCTCGCAAGCTCGATGCGCAGTTGCAGGCGCTGCACAAGTCCATGTTCCTGGAGTCTAACCCGATTCCCGTGAAATGGGCCCTTGGTCGCATGGGCATGATCGGGAACGGGATTCGCTTGCCGCTGACTACACTGGCGCCGCAATTTCATGCTCAGGTTGAGGGTGCATTGCGTGCTGCAGGTATTTCGCTGCCTTGATTGAAGAACCGTTGCAGGATTGTGAATAGTGTCCGCAACGTGTAATCTGCGCGCCCATTTTGTGGCGGGACTTATGCAGAGGTTCAGTCCAAAAGCAAAGAGTCCTTCGACTGGCTCAGGACGAACGGAGTGAGAACTCCGTGATTGAGTTGTCGATCCGACAAAAAGTGTTTCGCGATTATTAAGGACGTGGAGAGGTGGCCGAGCGGTCGAAGGCGCTGGACTGGAATTCCAGTAACATCCTCACAGGTGTTCCAGGGTTCGAATCCCTGCCTCTCCGCCATCAATAAACAAAGAACCCGGTCTTGTGCCGGGTTTTTGTTTTTGAAGGCAGGGATGAGAACCCTGCAGGGTTCGACAAAATTGAAGGAGCAATTTTGGATCGCGTTAGCGAGCCACGCAGTGGCGCGTACAGGGACGTGCAAGCGCAATCCCTGCCTCTCCGCCATCAATAAAAAGCCCAGCATTGCTGGGCTTTTCTGTTTTGTGCGGTATTTATTCTGCACAACGTTG
This sequence comes from Steroidobacteraceae bacterium, assembly GCA_036263355.1. Classification (GTDB taxonomy): domain Bacteria; phylum Pseudomonadota; class Gammaproteobacteria; order Steroidobacterales; family Steroidobacteraceae; genus CAILZL01. The sequence goes on from DATAHE010000014.1 coordinate 736, forward strand.
CGTCGCCCGAACTATCCCGATCGTTTCAAAGCATCTTATGGCTCTTCCGTCACTGCCGAGATTTTCCGGTCCGAGCATTTGATCAAACTTAATTGTCCGACAACATCATTTAATACGCTGCAACAGGGTGACCGTTGGCTGATTTATATTATAATTTCTCCAGAGTTCTCAGTCGGCTACTGATACTGTAATACTGGCCGCCGCGCTGAAGCAGGGGTTGAACAAGCGTCGCTAATGTGATTTCAATAGTCACTGGTTCCGCAATTCAAAATAAGTGGTGGACATGAAAAACATAAGCATTTGGGTCGTGGTTGGTGCGCTACTGGTCAGTGTTACCGCCGGGATAGTGGTGGCAAACGGAGGTGTCGGTTCCAATGCCAAACACCACAAGCTGCTCATCGGGCTTTCCATGGATACGTTGAAGGAGCCTCGCTGGCAAGTTGATCAAAAGCTATTTGTCGAAAGAGCGACGCAGCTTGGTGCCACGGTTAAAGTCAGCTCCGCTAATGGAGATGACTCGGTACAAATTCGTGACGTCAACTCGATGATCAGTGACGGCGTTGATGTCATCGTCATCATTCCTCACGATGGCGCCGCTATGAGCAAGGCGGTGCAGAGTGCCCATGCGGCGAATATTCCTGTTGTCGCGTACGACCGCTTGATCACCAACAGCGATCTCGATCTCTATGTCACCTTCGACAACGTTAAAGTGGGCGAGGCACAAGCCACTTATCTTGTTAATGCATTGAAAGGCAAGGGCAAGATCGTTCGTGTTTATGGATCGCCGACCGATAACAACAGCAAGTTATTCAAGCAGGGGCAGGATAATGTATTGAAGCCTTATATTGATCGCGGCGATATCAAGGTGGTTCACGAAGACTGGGCAGATAACTGGGAGCCACAGCGTGCCAAGCAGATCGTGAATGCTGCCATCACCAATCATGGACATGATTTTCAGGGCGTACTTGCTTCTGCCGATGGTGTCGCAGGGGGTGCGATACAGGCGCTTAAAGAAGAAGGCCTGATGGGAAAAGTTTTAGTTACTGGTCAGGATGCAGAATTGGCAGCGGTGCAACGTGTTGTAGATGGATCACAAGCGATGACGATCTACAAACCGATTCGCAAGCTCGCGACCACTGCTGCAGAACTTGCCGTCAAAATGGCAAACAAGAAAGCATTGATTACCAAAGAAGGACTGGATAACGGCCAGTCATTGGTGCCGTCTGTATTCCTCCCCATTATCACTGTCGATAAAGCGAACATGGTGCAAACGGTGATAGCCGATGGCTTCCAGAATTTTGATGATGTGTACCGCAATGTGCCTGAAGCACAGCGACCTGCGCGACCGAATGTGAGTACGACATCAGGTTCCTGAAGTCGTTACATTACATCGATCCTGCAACAGCGATGTTTATTGCGTTGTTGGTTATCAGTTCAACGCATGAATATGAAAAGCAGTATGCCGATGCTGGTTAATTTTATTAGACCATGGGAGTTGCCGCGCATTAGAGTGCAGCCCCCGACTTGAAGTCAACCACTATGAGGCGTATCTGCGAACAGCAGAGGCGTAAGTCAGTGTCACAATCGAATACATCTTTCTACCGCAATCTCGTGGACAAATCTGCGAGCGATTTAAACCGAATACAACGTCGCGATTTATTGCAGGTCATGGCAATGGGTGTACTTTCTTCTTACGTGCCTGTTAGTGCATACGCAAACGCCATGGGTAAAGGGCTATTGCATTCCGTTGAACCCTTTGCGTTGGTTGATGTGCAGTTGCTGGAGGGGCCTTTCAAGACTGCGCAACAATTAGACGAGAAGTATCTGTTGTCACTTGATGCAGATCGTCTGCTGCATAATTTTCGTGTGAATGCGGGCTTAAAGCCCAAAGCACCCGTGTATGGTGGCTGGGAATCACAGGAACCCTGGGTCGATATTCGTTGTCACGGTCACACGCTTGGGCACTACTTAAGCGCCTGCGCGATGATGCTGGCGTCTACCGGCAATGAGCAACTACGACGACGTGTTGACTATATTGTTGCAGAGCTTGCCGCGTGTCAGCGTGCCAGTGGATCTGGAATGGTTACTGCATTTCCCGATGGCACGACGCAACTGGAGAATAGTTTAACGGGCAAGCAAATCGTCGGTGTGCCGTGGTACACGACGCACAAAGTGCTGGCTGGATTACGCGATGCGCACT
>DATAHE010000015.1:0-1857 GCA_036263355.1 Steroidobacteraceae bacterium
CACGATGACTGAGCCTTTGGCATGAAGACCAGCATCATCCATCGTGTAATCGAATGTCCCTTTACTAAAACTCAATGGTGCATTGTCCAGCCAAGGCGTCAGTAACCAACGATCACTACTCGCGTTGCCGGTGATCAACCAGCGTTGATCGGTAAGTTTAAGTTTCGCGGTGGTATGCGCTTTGCTCGGCTGCTGAACATCTGCAATGAAATTCAATTCGCCAGTATCGCCATTCATGCTGACCGTGCCTTGCAATGACTGATCACGTCCGGCTTTCAGCGAAGCGTTTAGCTGTGATTCAAGTTTCAAGATCAGGCCGCTGTTCATCCGGAACTCACCGTTTGCAGTGAACCAATCGCCTTTGGCGTCAAGATTGGTCAGCACCAACTGGCGGCGACTCATCCGCAAACGTGCCTTTACAGGATCGGCTTGAATATTGAAGCCATTGTAGTGAATAAAACTGGCGTGATTGATAGTGAGTTCGCTGGCGTAAAGATGCAGAAAGCTTGGCAGAAAGTTAACGGCCTTCTTGTTCGAAGTGCGAGCGTAACGCTTCAGCGTTACATCGGCCCGATCAATGCTGCCGCGAACCGATATCCAGCCACTGAGTAACAATGCGGGATTCAGATCTAGATCGATATTGCGTGCAACAACATGAACGTGTTCATCATCCAGTTCGAAGTAATCAACATGCAAAGGTCCAGCAAGTGTTCCGGATACTTGCTCTGCCTTGATGGTCATCTTCGGTACATGATTCAGTTGCGCCAAGGCAAACCGCAGCCCGGCTTGTGTATAACATAGCCACGTCACCGCAACTGCTGCGATCAGCAATACCGCTAGTGAAATGATCAGGAGTTTTTTCTTCATCTGACTCTTTCCATCAGAAAAGAGTGGAGATGTGCAAATGCAGGCGCGGCGAACGACCACTCATCGAAAGGGGTTGTGCGACGTCAAGACCGAAGCTGGCAATGGAGATGTGCCAGCGTAAGCCCACGCCCACTGAGTATTGCAAGGCGGCATCAAGCTTGTTGATCGCATTGCCGATGTCATAGAACGTTGCCCAGCGAAAGTTGCGTGGCAGATCACGTTCTACTTCCACCGTGCCATACAGCAGATAACGACCGCCTGTCGTTTTGTCCTCATTAACTGGTGATAACTCATTTAGTCCAAAGCCACGCACGCTGTTATCACCACCGGCATAGAAGCGCGCCGAGGCGGGCACCTTGGCGAAGTTATCTGTGGAAGTGAATCCCATCTGGCTACGGAGTCTTAAGTGCCAGTTCTGATTGATATCGAAAATGCGTTCACCCGACAACACCAGTTGCAGATAGGAAGCGCCAGAACCTAATGAGCTTGGTGACCCGCTCAAGGTTGCCGATGCAATGTAACGGCGTTGGTCCTGTCCGAGAATATGAGTAGGCAATGTTGAATAGGTGACGCCTGGAATAATCAGAAATGTTTTAACTTCGCCAATGGTCGAATCCTTGTACACCGAACGTTCCTGCGACAGACGTGTGAATAAAACGCGTTGCCATGAGCCCATCACCTGCGTCAGTTCAGTCGTAAATTCATTACGATAACTGGTCGCGGTATCCAGTTCCTTTTTGGTGTTGGCAAGAATGAATTCAACTTTCTCCAACGCCACATCGCCAACCGGCACAATGTAATGTGCTGCTGCTTCGTAACCTACTGCAGAACCTGTCAGTTCCAGTCGTGAACGGTGGCCAGCACGGTTCACCAGACGGTCCGTCCATGTCAGTTTCCCTCGTGCACGTGTATCGGTGCCATATCCGACGCTAATCGCATAGTTGTGACGCCTGTTGGTTTTGGCGCGCACGGTAATAGGCACCGTGTGTG
>DATAHE010000016.1:0-2127 GCA_036263355.1 Steroidobacteraceae bacterium
GGATTGCGCACAATACGTCGTAGTCTTTGATAGCTGTGATCATCGGTGCATAGCATATCGCCATGCATCAACAATACTGGTTCGCCATACAGATTGATCACCGTTCCATCTGGAATCATTTTGCAGCCGGTGCGTTGTTCAAATTTTTTACCCATCAGAAAATCACGATTGCCGTGCATCACGCTGCAAGGAACGCCATTGCTCGTAAGTGCATGCAGCTCATCCTGAATGTGTGCATAGGCGGGATCGGGATCGTCATCACCGATCCAGAATTCGAATAGATCACCCAGAATGTACAGATGCTGGGCACCACGTGCCTCATTACGCAGAAACTCGACCGCCTGCGCAATCACATCCGGCTGTGTGGCGTTCAGGTGCAAGTCCGAAATGAACATGGTGGTCATCGGCAAAGTGTAACCGACGTGTTACCGCGTGTCCTGAATAGCGGCAATTTACCTGCATTTTACTGAATTAGAACTGCGACAGACGGTAAAACAGCAACCAAAAATGTGGCAAATTCCGTTAACATCACAGTCCAATTCTTAGCTGACCCGGAACGATTCAATCACATGTTGCAGATCCTCAACTCCATGTCTGGCCAGAAGGAAGTATTCAAACCGCTGGTGGCGGGCACGGTGCGCATGTATGCATGCGGCATCACCGTATATGACTACTGTCATCTGGGCCATGCGCGCATGCTGATTGTATTCGACATGGTGCGAAAGTATTTGCGATCACAGGGATATCACGTCACGTTTGTCCGCAACATCACCGATATCGATGACAAGATCATCGCGCGCGCCGCTGAAAACAAGGAGTCGATTGGTGAACTCACTGCCCGTTTCATTCGCGCCATGTGGGATGACTATGCCGCATTGGGTGTGGAACGCGCTGACCATGAACCTCGTGCCACGGAGTACGTACCTGCCATTGTCTCGCTGATCACTCGCTTGGTGCGTCGTGGTTACGCCTACGCGGCACCCAATGGCGATGTGTACTTTGCCGTTGCCAAGTTCAAGGACTACGGTAAGTTGTCGGGCAAGAAACTGGACGATCTGCGCATTGGTGCCCGCGTCGAAGTCAATGAGTCCAAGCGCGATCCGCTGGACTTTGTATTGTGGAAGGCATCCAAGGAGGGTGAACCGTCGTGGGATTCACCGTGGGGTCCTGGCCGCCCCGGCTGGCATATCGAATGCTCGGCCATGTCGACGCAAATATTGGGACCACACTTTGATATTCATGGTGGCGGCATGGATTTGATGTTCCCGCATCATGAAAACGAAATCGCACAATCTTGCTGCGCTTGTGACGAGCCTTTCGTCAATTACTGGATGCACAATGGCTTTGTGCGCGTGGACAACGAAAAGATGTCCAAGTCGCTGGGCAATTTTTTCACTATTCGCGAAGTGTTGGGCTGGGTACGCGATCCGGAAGTGATTCGTTATTTCATTCTTTCCAGTCACTATCGCGGGCCGATTAACTATGCAGTGGAAAGTCTGGATCAGGCTGACGCTGCGCTAGAGCGTTTGTACATTGCACTGCGTGGCGTGGAGCTGCCAGCAACATTGACCCGCAGTTCCGCGAGTGATCGTTTTGAAGCGGCGATGGATGATGACTTTAATACCCCGCTTGCCTTATCCGAATTGCAGCAGCTTGCCCGCGAAATCAACGTTGCCAAGGCCGCTCAAGACATGCAGCTTGCATCAAAACTGGCGGGCGAGATGGTTCACCTCGCAAAGGTCATCGGTGTCGTGCAGCAGGTGCCCGACATATTCCTGCGTAGGGCTGCACCCAAGCGTGGTCCAGAAGCCTTTTCAACTAAGGCCGCCCGTAGTTCTCATAGTGAAGGCAAAGTACTCAGTGATGCAGAAATCGATCAGTTGATCGCCTCACGCGTAGCTGCGCGTAAGTCAAAAGACTGGAAGGAATCAGATCGAATTCGTGACGAGCTGTTCGCCCAAGGTATATTGCTGGAAGACGGACCGCAGGGGACGACGTGGCGTCGCCGATGAGACATTTGTCAGACCGCAGACTGCGGCGTTCTGACAAACTGTTTGCGATTGTATGAATTGAAATTGACGATGCCGACCTCGATCCGTATGATTCGCCGTCCCGTGAGGGGGTGGC
>DATAHE010000017.1:0-9943 GCA_036263355.1 Steroidobacteraceae bacterium
CTGCTTCTACCTTCAGCGAGACATTGTTCAACGCGGCCTTGTTACCGGCTTGATAGTTGAACGAAACATCACGATATTCAACATCGCCTTTAACCCGTTCAACAGTCTTGTTGCCTGACGATGGCTCAACCGGTTCATCCAGAATCTCGAACAAGCTGTCCGCAGCTGCAATACCTTGCTGCAATGATCCTGATACATTAATCATGCTTCGCAATGGATTCATCATTGAAAGCAGGGCTGCGAAGAAAGCAAAAAAAGCACCGGATGAAATCTCGCCCGTCACCACCTGCTTGATTCCGATGTACAACACTGCTGACGCAAATGTTACAGCGACAAATTGCACGACAGGGTTCGCGAGCCCGCGAACTCTCAGCAATTTCATCGAAGACTTCCGATTGTATTCGTTGACGATATCAAACTGCTTGCGTTCGTAATCTTGAGCATTGAAGACTTTGATCACCCTTGGCGCATCCAGTGCCTCTTTGGCAACACGCGTGACGCCCACAACTGAGTCCTGAATACGTCGGCTGTACCTGCGAAACATCTTGTTAATTATGGAGATTAGCGCCGCGATAATTGGTCCTACGATAAATACGACGATCGATAACTTCCACGCAATATAAAACATGGTGCCAACACGAAACAGAATTGCGAGAAACTCCCGGGAAGCTGTTGCAATAGCATCGGTGACAGCAGTGGCGATCTGCTCGGTGTTATAAATAACCCGCGACAACATGATCGCTGACGCATTTCGGTCAAAATAACTTACCGGAAGATCAAGAAGACGATCAAATATTTGCGCCCGCAACTGCTTAATGATTCTGCGCCCAACATGGCCCATGAAGTAGATTTGAATAAAATCACCCGCACCACGTATCAAAAAGATGCCAATGAGTGCTAGCGGCACCCAAACGATCAGCGAGATATTCTTTCCATTGATAATCTTGTCGATAAAGGGCTTAAGCAACCCTATGATCGCGCCGTCGGCAACAACAAACATCAACATGCCGACCACACCCAAAGCGAAATAGCCACGGTTACCACGCAAGTAACCCAACAGACGAAAATACGTTTCCTTCGCAGATTTCGCTTCAGCCTGTTCTTGCATTACTTGCTTCCTGCAGCCGGCTGATTAACCGTTGCCATGCTGATCGACTTGAAGCCTAACTTTCCCAGCACATCCATCGCGGTAACAACGGACTGATGTGTGCTACGTGCATCGGCACGAATCAATACCATCTGCTCACGATCATCACCTGCCGCCTTGCTGATTGCGGAAGAAAGTGTATCGGTGCTGGTGTTGATCAGTTCTTTGCCATTCACCATGTATACGCCGGTTGCAGAAACATTGATCTCCAATGTGGGCTTGGGCGCGGTTGCATCTACCTTGGCACTGGCGTCGGGTAAACGCATATTGATACGGCCTTCATCCACGAAGGTGGTGGCCAGCATGAAGAAGATCAACAACAGCAACAGTACATCGATAAACGATGTCACGTTAATTTCAGGTTCATCATTACGCGCATTGCGACGGCTTAGATTCATGATGCTATCTGCGCTGGTTCCTGGTTATCGCATCAACCAGCTTGATGGCTTCTTTTTCCATCTCCACCACCAGATTGTCGATATAACGTCGCAACCAGCGATAGCCGATCAGAGATGGAATGGCAACAATCAAACCCGCCGCTGTTGCCACCAGCGCTTCGGCAATGCCACTGGCCAAGGTTGATGGATTGCCAATACCCTGACTGGTAATCGAATTAAACGTACGAATCATACCCAGCACGGTTCCCAGCAATCCCATCAATGGCGACATGCCGGCAATGGTGCCTAGCGCATTTAGAAAACGTTCGAATTCATGCGCCACATGACGACCTGCATCTTCAATGGCTTCGCGCAGTACTTCGCGTGGTTGATCGCGATTGGCGAGGCCCGCCGCCAGCACCCGGCCTAAAGGAGAATTTTGCTTCAGAGCCTGCAGATGACGCTCTTCAAGCTGGTTACCTTCCACCCACTGCCAGACTTTATCGAACAAGTCTCGCGGCAATACCTTGTCGCGCTTCAGGGTCCACAGACGTTCGATGATGATGGCAATGGCCACCACGGAACTCAACAGGATGGGCACCATCATGATGCCGCCAGCTTTGACTATTTCGTACATTCGGTTGCGTCGTTCTTATGCAGGAAAGCAAAGCGAATACTACAGGGTTCAAGCGTATGACGGAATGCGCTGTGTGTCGCAAATTACCTAGAACCCGCCTCAAAACTACTGCGCTTGATATTTTCCGTCCATACGGTGCTCGGACTCGTCATTTATTTCCAGACAAACTCCAAGTCCTGCGCTCTGGCTGAACGTAAACTATCATCGCTCGCTACATTTTAAGATGGGTTCTAGTTTGATTGCGGTTGAGCAATATCCTGCCAGTAATGACGTTGAGGAATGCGATACCACACGGGCTGGCTAACACCCTGCGACGTCACTCGCAGCGTAACCGCGCCCGCGTCGATGGTGGAATTAATGTGGGTATCCGTCGCACGCCACCTATTGACGACATCAGCTTTGGGGAAGCCCCAGCGGTTCAGGTAACCCGCACTGAAGATCACATGCTGCGCATGTACCGCATTGACAAAGTCCGGAGTGGATGATGTGCGGCTACCATGATGACCTGCCACCACAATTGATGTGGCCGCAATCTGGTGTTGATCAATCAGTCGCTGTTCTATGGGAGCTTCGGCATCACCCATGAGTAGTGCACTGCCTCCTGAGTTACTGATTCGCAATACACAGGAGGTATTGTTGCGCCCATCGTCGACATCAGCCGATTGGGGTGACAGCACATCGAACTGAACACCATCCCACTCCCAGTGTTGATCTCGTTGACACCGCATCCATGCGGCACGGCTTAAGGCATCTGTGTTGACCGAAGGTCCCATCAACCATTTCGTCACGGGCATACCCTGCTCCAGCGTTGACATACCGCCGGCATGATCATCGTCACCATGACTGATCATCACCATATCCAGCTGACGAATACCAAGCGATCGAAGATAAGGCAGCACAACAATCGATGCAGTATCACTGCCACTCTGAAATTTGGGCCCAGTGTCATACACCATCACGTGTGATGCTGTTCTGATGACCAGCGATAACCCCTGCCCCACATCCAGTGCAGCCAGTTCAAATTCGCCAGTGCCCGTCTTTGACGGTTGCCACATTAATGACGGCAAACAGCACAGCAGACCGCACAGACGCATCGGCCACAGTTGCGGCAACACAATAAACAGAACACCAATACACATCAACAACAAGGCCCATGATGATGACTGGGCAAAATAAAAAGTGGTCATCGGCGTACTGGCTGCCCACCTCAATCCGTCATATAAAAACGCCATTAACATCGACAGATACTGCAGCCACCACGAACCGAGCGCTGCATCCACAACAAGCAACACGCACCCAACAAGAACAGCAGGCACCAGAAGAACAGTGAATACTGGAATGGCAACCAGATTCACCCACGGCGAAATCAACGACACATTACCGAATGCACTAATTAGCAGGGGTACCAACCCCAGTGTCACCACCGCTTGCAGAACCAGAAACTCGCGCCACCATTTCTCTTTGCCCAGCCTTCCATTTCTATTCAGCAAAATTACCGCGACGGCGCCGAACGAAAGCCAGGTACCGATAGCCAATGACGCAAAAGGGTCCATCACTGTCACCGTAAGCAACGCGAGCCCAAAGCTGTTCCAGACATTGATCTCACGACGCCACATGCGTGCGCAGAAAAATATCGCGAGCATGATCAGTGTGCGTTGTGTTGGCACCGACATACCCGCAAGCAACGAGTATGCAAACGCTGCAGGCAATCCCAGTGCTGCTTGCATATCCTGGCGTGTCAATCGCCAGCGCTGTGCAGCAGGAATTCGGATCAAGCCACCACCCATCCAGCCAAACAACAACGCGACCATGCCAATGTGCGATCCGGATATCGCAATGAGATGACTAATGCCGGTGCGTGAAAATACCTGCCACTGCTCATTGGTAATTGCTTGCTGGTCACCCACCGCCAATCCACGAATCACACCTTGCATTGCTGACTGTGGAACGGCAGCAGAAATACGCTCGGCCAGTGCAGCACGCATTTTTAGAATCAGATGACCAGCGGCGATCTCAACAAGATGATTATCTTTGCTTTCACGCACATAGCCGGTGGCGCCGATGCCTTCACGAAACAACTGCCCTTCGTAATCAAATCCACCTGGATTGGCGAATCCATGTCGACGCTTCAACTTCACAATCAAATGCCATCGCTCACCTGCGTGAATCTTCACGTCCTGTGAATACCACGTGATCTGCAATTCCTTTGGTAACGTAACGGTCGATTGCAATTCCGTCGCAAACAGAAATTTCACACCATAGGATTCATACTCAGGGATGCTGACAACAACTCCGGTAACGGCGATGTCCTTTCCCTCAAATTCCGGACGAAGATCATCCTGCAGCTGCAGCCATGCATGCGACGTTGCCCATGCAATACCAGCGATAAAAAATAGCGCGCAGTGGATAGCAGTTTTGTTGCGGAAGATGGCGGCTGCAACAGTTGCCAATAGAATCGGGGCGCAAAAATAAAGCGGGGTTAACGTAGGCAGGCATTGCACCCACGTATCGCCCAGAAAAAATGAAATTGCGATTGCCAGCATGGCTCCGTGACTTCCATATTATTGCGTAGCGGAGATCTTGGCGTTGAAACACTGTGCCGTCAACATTCCAGCGCCATTAACCAAGCCCGATTACGCGAATTAACCGCAGGACTCACAGGCTTTGCGTAGCAGTTGTGTCCTCCCGCGCAATACAGTCTAATGCGCCTCCTTTCCGTCGCATTTGACCGAGACATGAACAAGCCCCGCACTGCCGTTACCCCCACCCGCGATGAAAATTACGCCGAGTGGTATCAACAAGTCATTCGCGCTGCCGATCTGGCCGAGCCCTCGGCGGTGCGTGGCTGCATGGTCATCAAGCCATGGGGTTATAGTTTATGGGAGAACATGCAACGCGTCCTCGACGACATGTTCAAGGCGACAGGGCATCAGAACGCCTATTTTCCGCTGTTCATTCCACTTTCGTTTTTGCAGAAAGAAGCAGCTCATGTCGATGGCTTCGCGAAAGAATGTGCGGTTGTTACGCATCATCGTCTGGAACTGAATGCCGAAGGCAAGCTGGTTCCTACGGGTGAACTGGAAGAACCTCTGATTGTTCGTCCGACCTCTGAAACGATTATTGGTGATGCATTTTCACGTTGGGTTCAAAGTTATCGCGACCTGCCGCTACTCATCAATCAATGGGCCAATGTGGTTCGCTGGGAAATGCGAACACGCATGTTCCTGCGTACTACCGAATTTTTGTGGCAGGAAGGTCATACTGCTCATGCCACCAAGGAAGAAGCCGTTGAAGAGACCATGAAGATGCTGCACGTGTATGGCGACTTTGCAGAGAACTGGATGGCGATGCCGGTGATCAAGGGCGAGAAAACAGCAGGCGAACGTTTCCCCGGTGCAGAGCAGACGTTCTGCATCGAAGCGATGATGCAGGATCGCAAGGCATTGCAGGCTGGTACCAGTCACTTCCTGGGTCAGAACTTTGCCAAAGCCAGTGGCATTCAATTTCTCGATCAACACGGCGCTCATCAACACGCATGGACCACCAGCTGGGGTGTATCAACACGTTTAATCGGCGGGATGTTAATGACGCACTCTGATGATGATGGTCTGGTGCTGCCACCGCGACTTGCACCGACACATGTCGTGATCATTCCAATCTATCGCAATGACGATGAACGCGCCAAGGTACTGGAATATTGCAACGGCGTTGCCAGCGAACTGCGTCAACAGCGTCTTGCCAACCGCAATCTCGAAGTGGTCGTGGATGCGCGCGATGAACGCGGGGGTGACAAGGTGTGGCACTGGATCAAGAAAGGTGTACCGCTACGTATTGAGGTAGGCCCACGTGATATGGAAAAAAATGCGCTATTCGTGGCACGTCGCGACCAAGGTCACAAGGACAAGCAAAGCATTGAACGCGGCCAGTTCATTGCTAACGTTGTATCGTTGCTGCAATCCATACAGGACAATCTGTTCGCCAAGGCAAAAGCCTATCGTGCTGAAAACACGCGTCGCATCGATACCAAGGAAGAGTTTTACGCCTACTTTACTCCAGAGCGTAACGACCCCAATCTGCCACCACCCATCCATGGAGGCTTTGCGATGACGCATTTCAGTGGCGACGTGGAGCTGGAACAGAAAATCAAGAACGATCTCTCAGTGACGGTGCGTTGCATTCCGTTGGATGCAACGGAATCAGGCACCTGTCCATTCACTGGCAAGTCCAGTCGTACCCGCGTGGTGTGGGCGAAAGCGTATTGATTGGTGACAATCAGCATGGCCAGACAACTGAACACTTTCTTGTCGCAGATATGGTCACGCCCTCGCCTGTTGATTGCGCTTGGCTTTGCCATCTGCATCGCGATTTTACTTCCCTCTCACTATGCATCCACAACTCGGGTGCTCGCTGCGTGGGATTCCGGCGCGATGCTATACCTGATTCTGGCGCTGATGATGTTTGCAGGTGCGACGCCACAACACATGCGTTCGCGTGCACGCAATCTTGATGATGGCGCGGTTGCAGTATTGATCGTTACCATCGCAGCTGCCGTCATCAGTCTGTTTGCCATCATTCTTGAACTCTCATCCGCCAAATCTCTCGCGCCCGACCAGAAGATACTGCATTTTGTATTTGGTATTTTCACCTTGATTTGCTCATGGATATTCGTGCATACCAGCTTTGCGCTGCATTACGCTCACGAGTTCTATATCGATAACTCACCAGCATGCCTCAGCTTTCCAAACACTACCGAGCCTGATTATTGGGACTTCATGTACTTTGGATTTGTGATCGGCATGACATCACAAACCTCTGATGTTGCCATCGGATCTCGCAGAGTGCGCCGACTGGTCTTGTCGCATGGCGTCGTCGCATTCTTCTTTAACGCTGCACTGCTCGCATTGGCAATCAACGCCGCCGCAAGCACGCTGTGACTTACTAACAGCTCAGATTAAAATTACCGTATTTGCCTGCATGTCTTGACGGCAATAAGAGCGGCAACACGTTGCCGCATGTTTGAAGCGTTACTCAATGCATTACTCAATTCATTCTTGCTCATAGTCAATCCAATGATGTCACTGAGGAATTGAAGGAAAACAATTGAGACCCACCGCGAAGTTCCTGAGAAGACATCAGCACCGAACATCAAGCGCATAGCGCGAACGCCGATATGCTCATCAGTAACGTAATTTGTTGAGCATCATGAATAACGACCGCCATCCGACCTGCAATGCCGATTTGATTGAAGCCCCTGAACTGCATGAAACCACCCGCTCTGGCCGTCCGACCTGGGATGAACGCGGTAATACCGTATGGGAATGGCAAACCTCTCCGGGGATCTATTCACGTGAAGTCAACACGCAGCAACTAAAAGTATTACAAGCCGCGGAATTGCAACTGATGGACAATCAACCGGGCTATACATCCACTTACACACATTGGAAACGCCAATATCAGGATCGCTTCACACCCGCACCACGTAATGGCACGGAATTGGTGATGCCAGTAACGCGCAGGGAAAAAGCGACTAGCGGTGTGGTCGATACGTTGCTGAAAAAATTGGGACTTCCGGCCTGATACGCATTCGGGGAAAACCGTAGCCAGAAACGTTGCTGCAACGTAATAAGGCTCTGGTGCAGCGAGTCCCCTAACGGCGTGTTAGCTCAATGCGGCATTTGCTTACCGCGAGCAGTGGCGCCCTCAAAAAAAAAGCTAAAGAAGCGATAAATGTACTCGATATAGCTGATTCCAGGCCACGGTTGGCAAGCGATAACTTCGACTCGGAACCCTTGTGAGCAAAACGCCAACTCAAAAATCGACTGACGTCTGTGCTGAACTGAGCCAGCACATTCGCATGGCGTCCAAAATAGCCAGCGCTCATTTCTGGCGATACAACCTGCCGGAATTGAAATTGGTATGGAGCGAAAACCCTGGTGCAGAACTGGGGGGCATCGATGTTCGTAATCGCACTAGCGATCTCAGTTCGACACTTCGCGATACGCTCCATGAAGAGGACCGTGAACGCGTGCTGTCCCTGCTCTCCACCCCGGTTGATGATGCGGGCAGCTTTGAATTCCGTCGTGTCACTGCTGATGGTGGCATCAAACATCTGCGCAGTCGTTATGAATGTTTCCGTGATCAGCATGGCAAGCTGACTCACATCATTGGTTCTACGCAGGATGTGAGTGATGAAGTGCTGGCGAAGCAACAGCTGGAACAACAAGCCACTGAGGTGAAGGCGTTACACGAACGACTGGAACGCGCAGCACAGTCAAGCCAGGAAGGACATTGGGAAGCAGACTTCGTTACCGGCAAGCACTGGTGTTCAGATGTATATCGCCAGTTGCTGGGTTACGGACCTGAACACGACTTTACCACCATGGAAACTTATCAGGCCATCTGTCATCCAGATGAACTGGAAGGCCAGTATCACATGGTGATGGCTTTGAAAGACGGCGAAGCCTATGAACGCACTATTCGTCTGAAACATGCGGATGGATTATGGCGCTGGATGCAGGTGCGCGGCACGCTGGAGCGCGACAAGAATGGTCAGCCAGTACGACTGACTGGCAACATCCGCAGCGTGCATGAACAGACCATCATGCAGAACCAGCTGGATGAATACCAGTCGCGCTTCTCGCGTGCGATCAATGCAACGCAGGATGGTTTATGGGAGCTGAATCTCAAGACGCATGAAGTGTGGATGTCGCCACGCTGTGCAGAAATTCTTGGCTATTCCGCTATCGAGGTGGTGCAATGGAATGAAAAAAATATTGCCGCACTGACACACCCCGAAGACGCACAAATGGTACGCAGCGCGCTGTCCGGAGCACGCAGGAATGGAAATCCTTTCGATCTGGAATATCGCATGCAGATCAAGGATGGGCGCTGGATATGGGTCAACGTGCGTGGCAAAACAGCACTGGATGAAAACGGTCGTGCAGTCAGCACTTCCGGTTCTTTGCAGGATGTCACCGCAGCGCATGAAGCGCGCGCGAAACTGATCAACGCAACGGAACAGGCCGAGGCTGCCAACAAGGCCAAGAGCGCCTTCCTGGCCAATATGAGTCATGAATTGCGTACGCCGATGAATGGCATCATCGGCATGACACAGCTACTCACCAACACGCCACTGAATGAAACACAACGCGAGTTCGCCGACATCATCAGCAGCAGCGCAAACTCACTGCTGGCCATTATCAACGATGTGCTTGATCTGTCGAAGATTGAAGCAAGCAAGCTGACGGTAGACAACATCGAGCTGGACCTGCGTGACACCGTAGACGAAGTGATCTCGATGATGACCACGCAGATCGCTGGCAAGAACCTGGAACTGATTGTCGATGTACAGCCTGATCTTCCTGCGCGCATCAAGGGCGACCCACAGCGTATTCGTCAATGCCTGCTTAACTTGCTGACCAATGCCTACAAATTTACGCAGACTGGTCAGATTCTGGTCGCCGCGCAACACAAGGTCAAAGACAACCTGCCGATACTGGAATTCTCGATAACGGACACGGGCATTGGCATTTCGGAAGATACCATCGGAAAACTTTTCCGCCCCTTTGTTCAGGCTGACTCATCGACCACGCGCAAGTTTGGTGGCACCGGACTGGGACTTTCCATCGTCAAACGTCTGGTTGAATTAATGGGTGGTGAGATTAACGTCTCCAGCGAACCCGGCAAAGGCTCGCGCTTCTGGTTCACCATACCAATGAGTGTTGTTGAAGACGCCGCTGGCATGACACAGATAGGTCAGCGCAAGGAAACGGTATTGATTGC
>DATAHE010000018.1:0-3666 GCA_036263355.1 Steroidobacteraceae bacterium
CTTCGAAGAGATCCGTGACTTTATTGTGCTGCATTACTGCACGACAACGCGCGACGATTCACCTTTTTGGGAGTGGTGCAGAAACATTGCATTGCCGGATTCGTTAAAGGCGCGCATCGAGCTATTCAAGGAACAAGGCGCCTTGCGCGAAGGTGTGGACGAGTTGTTCAGAGCCACCAGCTGGCAATCTGTGTTCGAAGGCATGGGCATTCGGCCTAGCAAGTATTCACCGCGCATCGAAGCGCTTGAGTACTCACATATCCTGACAACATTGAAAACCGCCAAGACGGCCATTCAAGGAATGGTTGCACACCTGCCGACACACGAGCAGTCGCTAACCGCGCGAAACTGAGCATCGTCTTGATTACATCTGCGGTGTGATGATCAGGCCGGTCAGTGATAGTCACAATTTATCGAACCTACGTTGCCAAGCAACATCACTAGCGCTCACTATAGTAGAGCCATACAATTTTCATTACTTAAGATTAGAACGCTAAAATTTAAGTTGAGCAGCTTTACATGACTACGACGCTAATAAAACGAATTGTCATTGCTGGCGGTGGCACCGCCGGATGGGTCGCAGCATCTACCATCTCGCAACAACTGGGACCTCAACTTGATATCACGTTGATTGAATCAGAAGAGATTGGAACCGTTGGTGTTGGGGAATCCACGGTGCCGCCTCTGCGTGCGTTTAATGGAAGGAATGGGATTGATGAGCAGGAATTTATGCGTGCGACCGCAGCAACATTCAAACTCGGCATCTGGTTCGAAAACTGGAAGCAGATCGGTGATCGCTACATCCACCCCTTCGGTAGGAACGGCCAACCAACATGGCTGTGTGAGTTCCAGCATTTCTGGCTGAGAAGCCTTGAGCTTGGAATGACCGCTGGCCTTGGCGATTATTGTGCTGAATGGGTGGCGGCAAAAGAAGGCAAGTTTGCAACCGGACCAAATTCGGAAATCAATTTCGCATATCACATTGATGCGGCGTTATACGCCAAGTTTCTTCGCAAGATTGCCGAGAGAAATGGTGTCAAACGCGTTGAAGGAAAAATAAAGTCTGTGAATCTGAATGCTGAGTCCGGATACATCGAGTCGTTGACAATGAATTCCGGACAGATTATCGAAGGCGATCTGTTCATCGATTGCACTGGATTCAGAGGCCTGCTTATTGAACAAGCGTTGCACACTGGTTTTGAAGACTGGTCGCACTGGCTTCCTTGCGATACAGCGGTGGCGGTTCAAACCGAAAACAATGGACCTGTAATGCCCTATACCAGCGCTATCGCGCACAAAGCTGGCTGGCGTTGGCATATCCCCTTGCAGCACCGCTCGGGCAACGGCTGGGTTTATTGCAGTCGATACATGTCAGACGACGAAGCCGCCGCCGAGCTGGTTAAAGCCACTGCTGGAAAAATAGTCAAGGATCCGTGGATTGTGAAAATCCGGACCGGACGTCGACGTAAAGCGTGGCATAAAAACTGTGTCGCAGTGGGGCTGGCTGGTGGCTTTGTAGAGCCACTAGAATCAACCAGCATTCACATGATTATCATGGGGGTGGCGCGACTGATGAACTTGTTTCCGTATAACGGAATTCAACAGTCGCTTGTTGATCAGTACAACAACGAATCGCGTGCCGAAATCGAGCACATTCGCGATTTTATTATTCTTCACTACAACACCACTGAACGCGACGACACGGCTTTCTGGCGCTATTGCAAACACATGTCCATCCCGGAAGGGTTGCAACATCGCATTCGGTTATTCCGTGAAACCGCGATGGCCTTCCAAAACAGTGGTGAGTTGTTCAGAACAGATTCCTGGAGTCACGTAATGTTGGGCCAGGGAATCATGCCGGAGAATTACCATCCCTTTGCGCGTGGCATGGATGCCAACGAGCTGAAAAAATATCTAACAACTTTTAGTTCTTCAATCAGCCGCGCCGTTGCAGCACTTCCTACTCATCAGCAATTTGTTGATCAGTATTGCCCGGCAAACGTTGATGTCTGGGGACAACCAATGAGGTAATCGGTAAGGCATGTTCTGAGCATGAGCATGGCCATAGCATGAGCGACCTTGACCCGCTGGCGGATACGGCCGTTCGTTTGTACGCAATTGGACGAATGTCTGCATTAGAGCTACGTAGTTACTCACAACGATGTTTGTAGGAAAATGATTGACTTGGCCGCGACGCCAAGCTTTAACAACGCTGTTCTCAATGCTGTAAATCTCGATATTTAATTGACCCACTCTGTAAAGCTTATGACCAACTCTAATCACGCCGTAAAAAAAGTCGTCATCGCTGGCGGTGGCACTGCTGGCTGGATCGCCGCCGCTGCATTGAGCCATCAATTTCGCGATCTGGTTGAGATTGTTCTTGTCGAGTCAGAAGATATTGGAACGGTGGGAGTGGGCGAAGCCAGCATTCC
Organism: Steroidobacteraceae bacterium; assembly: GCA_036263355.1. GTDB lineage: Bacteria > Pseudomonadota > Gammaproteobacteria > Steroidobacterales > Steroidobacteraceae > CAILZL01. The sequence goes on from DATAHE010000018.1 coordinate 2,433, forward strand.
GCCAATGAAATCATTTCACAATTTCCTGAACATCAACGAACAGGAGTTCATGCGTGCAACGGAAGCGACGTTCAAGCTGGGCATCGGATTCCAGAATTGGGCCAGACCAGGAGACAATTACATCCATGCTTTCGGAATAACAGGCCAAGCCACCTGGGTATGCGAGTTCCATCACTTCTGGATGCGTGGACTGGAACTCGGCGTCAAAGCCGAGCTCGGTGCCTATTGCCCTGAGTTTCAGGCCGCCAAAGCGGGCAAATTTGCAATTACATCGCAAAGCCAACTCAATTATGCTTATCACCTCGACGCAGGGTTGTACGCAAAATACTTGCGTAAATTTTCGGAGGCCCGCGGCACAAAACGTATCGAAGGAAAAATAAAATCTGTCGAACAGGACAGCGAGTCAGGATTTATCAAATCTTTGTCAATGGAGTCAGGACAGGTTGTCGAAGGGGATTTGTTTGTTGATTGCACTGGTTTCCGCGGTCTGCTAATCGAGCAAACATTGAAAACCGGATACGAGGACTGGACGCATTGGCTACCTTGCAATAGTGCTATCGCGATCCAGACTGAATCCGTCGAACCACCAGTTCCTTACACACTATCCATCGCCGGTGAAGCTGGCTGGCGCTGGCGGATCCCATTGCAGCATCGAGTGGGTAACGGTCTTGTTTATTGTGACAAGTTCATATCAGACGATAGTGCGATGCAAACGTTGTTAAGCGGGATCAAGGGCACACCTATTACCAAGCCACGGGTTATCAAGTTCACTACAGGCCGGCGTCGCCTGATGTGGAACAAAAACTGCGTGGCATTGGGATTGGCCAGTGGTTTCGTGGAGCCCCTGGAGTCGACAAGCATTCATCTGATCATGATGGGAGTGACAAGGCTGATTCAGCTATTCCCATTTGCCGGAATTTCTCAGACGTTCGTGGATCAGTACAACACCTTGGCGATGATCGAACTGGAAAAGATAAGAGACTTTATTGTTCTGCATTACAACGCGACTGAGCGCGAAGACACCTCTTTTTGGCAGTACTGCAAACACATGCAGATCCCGGATACATTGGCGCATCGCATGCAGATGTTTAGCGAAGCCGGGCATGCATTTCAGGCGGAGAATGAGCTATTCCGTCTGGATTCATGGATTCAGGTGATGTTCGGGCAACGACTAATGCCAAAAAACTATCATCACTTTGCCAAGGCGATGAAAGATACCGATCTCATAAGGTTT
>DATAHE010000019.1:0-2070 GCA_036263355.1 Steroidobacteraceae bacterium
TCAGGTGCAATCTGCAACGCGGGAATATCAATCGCAATGCCATCAAGGCCGTCATGCGAATTCTGCCAACCGTAGTTCCACGCACGTGATAACGGGCGCGCTGACAACGAATCATCAAACGCCGAAGGAATGAGGATATGAACCAGCGGTGCAAGATTTTTTTCACGCTTGATGATGGATGTATCCGTTGGACTACCCGCTGCCACCGCAGCCTTGGCGCTGATTGGTAATGCAACTGCAATTGAACGCTCTTCTGATGGATAACGCCCATCAATAAAGTCGACCAGCGATTTGATACATGGAAACTCTGGCGCCGCATCGGCCTTGATTCTATAGCTGAGTTTGAAAGTACCTTTGGGTTCTGCACCTGCATGGACATCATAAGCCCATAGTTCCTGAATTGGCGTCTCTTGTACGGTATTGATAAAACGCAGCATGCCACCATTGTGTTCGGCAAAGTTACTGACGCTGCGTACGATGCCTTGTTGACGCGTATCAAGTTTTTCTAATTTGCTTTGTGCAGCGGAGTCTTCGCTTGTGGCGTAGTTGAGTGTGCCAAATGCTGCACCACGAATCTCCACGCGATTGAACTTCTGGTTGGAGGGAACCAACAAGTCGTATTGCTTGCCACCACGCACATAGACATTCCAGTCTGGCAACTCAAAGTAGTCATCACGACCAGGAAGTGTTGAGCGGTTATAAACCCCAGGCCAAGTCGTTTCGGCGATACCATCAATGCCTTTGCGCATCTCTTCTTTTATATCGTATGCCGCAGTGAATTCGACTTTTTTGATTGTGGTAGAAGGTGATGTGAGCAACACTGAAGATGGGGTATCCCATCCATAACGATGCAGCCATGATTTCAGTCGTTCAGCACTTTCGTTCCCGGCCTCATGCCTGGTTTGTTTTCCAGAAGACAGCGCTGTCACTTCAATGGCAGACAAGGCATGATCAAAGACTTTTAATTCGTCAAAATCGCTGCCGCGCATAAAGTGATAGCGGCTTTGCACCTGATGTGGAGAAACAATTCGCCCAGCAAAACCAAATTGATCTAGCCCTGAATCGAGATCGGCTTTCTGCAATTTGCTGGCGACCGGGTTGCCATCAACATACAGTCGCACACCCTCGGTTTCATCCCAGGTAAACGTCAATAGAAGCCATTTATCAGCAGCAGGCAGTTGCTTGAGATGCGAGGACACGCGTACTCGTGCAAGATTGGTATCAGTTACAAAAGCATCGAAGCCGTGCCCATTCCAGTCGATGCGCAAGAAAGCCATGTCCCAACTGCTGTGATCGGCAAATCCAATGCGAAAGATGTTGAATGGCGCTTCACCAACTGGCGTGCGACTGCGCCAATAAAATGCAACGCTACCTCTGCGTGCATAGACGTTGGCAGCAGCATTCCATGTCCCCACACCATCGTCTTCCCACTGTGCAGCACCATTGACCTTGCCGTTATTGACGACGCTGACGTGGCTTAAGAAATTAGGCTGTGCATCGCCTTGCGCATAGTCTGCTTTCAGGCTGGTATCCGCCGACAAACGAAACAAGATACCATCATCTTCCTGCGACGAGGCGATGGCATAGCTCATGGCAAATGCGCACCAACCCGCTGCCGCCCAAGAAGCGATTGCGCAAAAATATGATCGGCTGTTCTGCATCTTGTTCACCGTTGTCAGCTGCAGCCTTCCTTGACGAATTTTCGCAGAATAACCCAAGCGGTAACCGGTGTCATTAGTATCGAGACTGAGGTCTGGCTTGTGCGGCGAGTGTTAACGGTACCGATACAGTTTCACTTTCTGTATCTGAAACTTTCCTGGCTCCAGCCTGATATGCCTACCTTGGTGAGTTTGATCACCGTTCAAGCGACGGCCTTTAATCCACGAGCCTTGCTTATCGAATGTGCCCTCCTCTGCCACATCAATACCAGCCAATGGCAAGTCCTCATCCATGGCGGCAAACGTCACCGTCAATCCCTGGCCAGCAATCAAATATTCCTCGTCGTGAGTTTGAATGATGAGGCCGCCATGACTGGCGGTATCCTGGGTTGCTATGGGTACATGCGGATCA
>DATAHE010000020.1:0-8088 GCA_036263355.1 Steroidobacteraceae bacterium
GGCCTGTGCGCCACCCGCTTTAAACACTTGATCAATGCCGCAAAGTTTTGCAGTGACTAATACTGCCGGATCAATACTGCCATCACGACGCGGCGGCGAACACAGCACACGGGTTGGACATTGAGCAATGCGAGCAGGCACCGCGAGCATGATGGCAGTGGAAGGCAGCGGTGCAGTGCCAGCAGGCACATACAGGCCCACCGCATCTATGGGGCGTGTGTGTCGTTCACATACCACGCCCAGCGAAGTTTCAATCTTTAATGGAGCGGTGAGTTGCGCTTCGTGAAAACGTTGTACATTGCTGATGGCGCGTTTCAACGCATCAACCTGCGTGCTACTCAATTTCTTTTCAGCTACATCGAATTCTTCATTCGACACCTGCAGTGATTGCAATTTAGCGCCATCAAATTTCTCTGTGATCTCGCGCAATGCATCATCACCACGCTGACGCACTTCGTTGATCAATGCTTGCGTCTTTTGCAATACATCGGCGGAATTCTCCTGCGCAGGACGACGCAGCGCCTGACGCTGCTGTTCAGCGTTCAGTGACGACCAGTTGATGCGTTGAGGGTTGGGGGTATTCATTGACGTTCCAGTCGCTTCTCAAAAGCGACGTAAATACATCCATGTAGTCTCCGCAAAAGCTTCCTGCTTTTGACGGTTTTGATAAGCGACCTGCAACGTCAATGATGCTAGCCGAGCGTTATTTGACAGTGTCATCATCACGGCAGCATCTTCTCAACGGGCAATACCAACATCGCACTAGCGCCTTCTTTCTTCAGGCTTTCCAGTGTTTCCCAGAATACGTTCTCGCGACACACCGCATGTACTGCGACTTTATCCGTAGTGCCTTCGAGTGGAAGAATGGTGGGCGCTTCGCTGCCAGGTAACAACTCTCGAATGCGATCCAGTTTGCTGCGCGGTGCATGCAACATGATGTACTTGCTTTCTTTTACTTGTTGTACACCTTCGATACGCATCATCAAACGTTGAATCCAATCCTGCTTTTCGCTACTTACTGCAATGGGCGTGCGGATAATGGCTGCCTGACTCTCAAGAATAGTTTCGACTTCGTTCAGGTGATTGGCTACCAGTGTTGCACCGGTAGAGACCAGATCACAAATCAAATCAGCACGGCCCAGACGCGGCGCGATTTCAACCGCACCAGACAAGGTAACAATGTCAGCCTTAATATCGTTCTGCTTCAGATATCGACCAAGAATATTCGGATAAGTGGTGGCAATGCGCTTGCCTTGCAACGATTGCACACCTTGATAATAGAAATCATCCGGCACTGCGATGGACAGGCGACACTTGCCATGATCAAGCAGCATCAATTGTTCAAACAGCGGACTAATGCCACGCGTTGCGAAGTTTAAACGCTTTTCTTCAATCACATTCAGACCAACGATGCCGAGATCGGCCACATCCTGCTGCACCAGATCGGGAATGTCGTCATCACGCACCAGCAGAATGTCCAGCGGCATGTTTTCGCCATAACAAATCAGCTGGTCTTTACCTCGGCTGTATTTCAGTCCGCACTTCGACAACAGTTCCAGCGAGTTGTCGGTCAAGCGACCGGACTTTTGAATGGCAACTTTAATACGTGTTTGCTTGTCCATGATGGGTACTTAAGTATCTAAATGAATATGGGAATGACTTCGTCAATATCGAAGTCAGGCGTGTACGCCATTGCGCGGCTTGACGAGCTTCTGTGCGATCTTGTGGTTGACGTTGCCGTGAATACGTTCACTGGCGATTTGATAGCCACCATCGCCTTTCATCAGGCAGCGCGCAACGCGACCAATGGTGGTCAGACTGACACCAGTCTGCTTGTGAATTTCGCGATAGGGCAGACCGTCTTTGAGTAGTCCAACCACTGCCCATCGGTCCGCCAGCGCCTGTAATTCGGCGGGTGTACACAGGTCGTGAAAGAATGCACGACATTCTTCAACCGACTCCATCGTCAGGATGGCATTGAACAGATTGCGTTCTGCCAGAGCCTCCTGTCTGGGGGTTAATGACTTATGCTCTTTCACTGCTGCGCTTCTGGGGTTGATCCACTGTACTAGTATGCTAGTACATTAGATCAAGACGGGCGGCGAGTCAAGTTGGTCTTACAAGAATCGGCGGCAGGAGGGTGGCGAAATACGGTACCCGCTAGGCTATTATTAATAAAACTGGCACCATTCCGGCGCATGAGGCGTGCAATGAAATATTTGGTCCGTCAATTCGCTGTCCTGTTAATTCTTATCTCAGCGTCATCGGTCGCAGATGCTGCGATCGTGAACGTCCTGAATGCTGCGCGGAAAGAATGCCAGCGTGATCCGCAGCCGTCACTTGTAATAAACAAACAGTTGGTCGCTGCAGCGAAACAGGTTGCGCAAGGATCGAAACCTGCCGATGCGGCACACGCGAAAGGTTACGCGATGACGCAGCTCGCATCGATTCATCTGGAAGGCTTCCACGACGAAGCAGAGCTAAAGCGAATGTTGTTGCAGCGCTCGTGCAAAATCGTGGGTGATGAAGATGCGCGCGATGCCGGTTACTTCCAGCGTGGCAGTGCGGTATGGATATTGATTGGCGCATCACGAGGAGATCCTGGTAACGCCGACATCGCCGCAAAACGTGCACTGGTGTTAGTGAACAAAGCTCGCTCGCAGCCCCGACGTTGCGGTAAAGATCAGTTTGCGGCTGCGCCGCCGCTAGTTTTGAATCCTCAATTGATTCGCGCAGCACAAATGCACTCCGATGAAATGGCACGGCTGCGTTATCTTGAACACGAAGGCAAGGATGGCAGTACACCAGCGAGTCGTATTGCAAGTACAGGATATAAGTGGCGACTGGTAGGAGAAAACGTTGCTGCAGGTGAGGGCAATGTCGATCTTGCGATTAGCGATTGGCTTGGCAGCCCGCATCACTGCGCCAACATCATGGATCCCCGTTATAAAGAGATGGGCATCGCCTTCGCGAGTAACCAGGATGATCAGGAATATGGTGTGTACTGGACCCAGACGTTTGGCTGGCCGAAGGCTGCGAAATAAATTATTACCGGTTAATTCTGCTCCGCTTTGCGTTTAGCATGGCGCCAATATCGCCAACCCAGTAACGCAAACACAATCGCTGCATAAATGAGCGGTTCACGCACATCTTTCTTCACTTGCCAGTAGTAGTGCCATACGCCAAGTATGGCGATCACATAAACAAGGCGATGTAGCTGCTGCCAGCGTTTACCAAGTCGACGCATCATGCCGTTCGTCGAAGTGACTGCGAGTGGAATCAATAGCAGCAACGCAGTAAACCCAATAGTGATGTAGGGACGTTTGATAATGTCCTTAACGATGCTATGCCATGTGAATCCTTCATCGAGCAGAAATCCCTGATCCAGTATCAACCATGTCAGGAAATGAAGCAGCACATAGGTGAAGGCAAATAGGCCAAGCATTCTTCGCAACAGAATTAGCCACGGCCAACCGAGTAATACTCTCAATGGCGTGAAGCATAGTGTGATGATGATGAAGCGCAATGCCCATTGACCGAGTTCATGCAGTACTTTTGCAACGGGGTCTGCACCGAGTGAAACATTTGCAAAGTTGAAAGCGCCAGCAGCAAGCCAGGCCATTGGCAGCGCGCATACGATAAATAAAAGCGGCTTGATGACTTTGCGGACGGTGTTGGTATTGAGCATTTTGGTTTGAGCATGTGAGCGGTCTGATGGTTGATACAGACCGTCGTTAATCCGTCCATGGAGACTTCGATAAAAACCTCCTGTTTTTACGATTCTGTATCAATTATCAGACCGCTCACATGCTCTTGTGGTTAAGGTGAGTGAAGTCGTTAGAAGTACTTCTGCAAATCCATGCCCTTGTACATGGATGCGACCTGTTCTTCATAGCCGTTGAACATCAATGTTGGTTGACGAGCATTGAACAAGCCTGTGCCGGAACCAATGCGTCGTTCGCGAGCCTGACTCCATCGTGGGTGATCCTTGTTTGGGTTCACATTGGAATAAAAGCCATATTCACTCGGAGCGGCGATATTCCATGTTGATGGCGGCTCGCGTTCAACGAAGCTAATTTCAACAATGGACTTGATGTTCTTGAAGCCGTATTTCCATGGCGTAACCAGTCGTATCGGTGCGCCGTTCTGATTAGGCAATGTTTGTCCGTAAAGACCCACCGCCATGAAGGCGAGTGGATGCATGGCTTCATCCATGCGCAAGCCTTCCACATAGGGCCAGTCCAGTACACGTGAACGTTGTCCCGGCATTTCCGATGGACGTACTACCGTTTTGAAAGCAACATACTTCGCCTTTGATGTCGGCTTGAAGCGCGCTATCAAATCTTTCAATGGAAATCCAACCCACGGTATCACCATCGACCATGCTTCAACACAACGGAAACGATAGATACGTTCTTCCAGTGGATGCGGCTTCAAAATATCTTCAAGTGTGAAGGTGCCTTTGACTTCGGCTTCGCCACTGATCTTGACGCTCCATGGCGTGGGTTTGAATGAGGATGACATCGCCGCCGGATCAGATTTATCGGTACCAAATTCATAGAAGTTGTTGTAGGTGCTGATGTCCTGAAAGCTGTTGGGCTTCTCGTTGCTGCTGAATTTGCCATTGGAGGTATAGTTCAACTTTTCTAAGGCCTGTGCTGGCGATGGCAATACACCAGCGGCAGTGATCAGTCCTGCTGCAAAGGCCGACTGCAGCAATTCGCGGCGATTCAGGAAAATCGCTTGCGGCGTAATCTCCGATGGCAAGATTCGAGCGCTATCTTCGGGACGGGAACGGCGGATGTGCATGACGTTTCCTCGGCTCAATGCGGGTTCATGGGTGGAATGTATACACATTCGACAGTAATGCCTATGTGGTTACACTGGAATTTCGGCAAAAACAGGGTTGGTGGTAGACTGCGCGCGCTTTCGTCGGCTGCCCAATACCCAAGGCTCGTCAAGAATGGCTCGTCAAGAAATTCACTTTCCTTTAAAAGATACCGCGTTGCGTGATGATGTGCACATGCTCGGTGCGCTGGTTGGTGATGTATTGAAAGAGCAGGGTGGTGAGGAGCTGTTTGCCTTGGTAGAAGGTGATCGTCAGGCAGCGCTGGCACGTCGCACAGGTGATGCAGATGCCGCCTGTCAGTTGACGTTGCGTACACGGGATCGTTCCAGCAGTGAAGCGCGCGATCTGGTACGTGCATTCTCAACATGGTTTCAGATGGTGAATATGGCGGAGAAGGTGCATCGCATCCGCCGCCGTCGCCAATATTTGAGTGATTCGAATACGCCACAGCCCGGTGGCATTGTAGATGCCTTGCAAAAGCTTCATGCGCAAGGGTTACAACTGGATGATGTGCGGCGCTTGATGCAGGAGATCTGGATTGAACCGGTGCTCACTGCTCATCCTACAGAATCCACGCGTCGCACTATTCTTCGCAAGCAGCAAGTGATCGCCGAGCTGTTGTTGGATCGACTCGATACGCCCGCCAATTCCAATGAGAGTCGCACGATTCTGGAACGCGTGCGTGCCGAAATCACCACTGGCTGGCAAACTGCAGATAACTCGCGTGAGCGTTTGACCATTGCGGATGAACGCGAGCATGTGCTGTTCTTCGTCGTCGAAATTATTTACAAGGTCATTCCATTTTTCTACGAAGAGATTGAAGACGCGCTGGAAAAAATCTACGGGCCCGCTGCGCGTGATATTGAGATTCCAGAAATCATTCGTTTTGGATCATGGGTTGGCGGCGATATGGACGCCAATCCGGAACTTAACGCCAAGACGATTCGTGAAACCGTTGCGCGTCATCAGCAACTGGTCGTCAATAGTTATTACCTTGAATGCCAGCAACTATCCGAGTTGCTGTCACAAAGCGCCAGCCGCACCAGTATTTCACCCGAGTTGCACGCGCGTATCGAGCAATACTCCATTCTGCTTTCAAACCATCACACGATCACACCAGCACGTCAGGACTTCATGCCTTATCGCGTGTTTCTGGGGCATATCATGTCGCGTCTGCGTGCCACGTATGATGGCAAGCAAAATTATTATGAAACTGCCGCAGAGTTGCTGCATGACATTCAGTTGATTGCAACCAGTCTCAAGCAAAATAAAGGACGTAACGCGGGCTTGTTTAATGTGCGTCGATTGATACGTCGCATTCGCAGCTTTGGTTTTCATCTGGTAACGCTGGATATTCGTCAGCACGCCGATGTACACCGCGAAGTCATCGGTCATGGACTCAACGATGCGCAATGGCTGCAACGCAGTCCTGCTGAACGCACACAACGTTTGTGCGAGGCCATTGCAAAAGACGAGGGCGTTACCAATGCGCTTGATCCCAATGGCAAGCGTGCTATCTGGGTGTTTGAAACCATTGCACATTGCCGTCATCGCAATGGACCCGATGCCGTAGGACCTTTCGTCGTCAGCGGTGCCAAAGGTGCTGACGATGTGCTCTCCGTTTTGTTGCTGGCGCGTTGGGCGGATACGGTGGATCGTCGCACTGGTGATGTTGCAGTTGATGTTGCGCCATTGTTTGAAACTGTCGAGGAGCTGGAATCGTGTGGTGAAGTGATGACCGCGCTATTCAGTTCCAAGGTGTATCAGCGCCATCTGATCGGGCGACGCAATCATCAATTTGTCATGCTGGGTTATTCAGCCAGTAACAAAGAAAACGGTGTGATGAGTTCGCAGTGGTTGCTACGGCGTGCGCAGGAGGTACTAGTTAAAGTCGCACAGGATGCGAAAGTCGATCTCACGATTTTTCATGGTCGCGGTAATACTTCGATTCGCAATTCTGGCATGGTTGAAACATTGACGCGCAGTGTGCCGGATGGTGCAGTGCGAAGTCGCGTTCGCCTTACCGAACAAGGTGAATTGATCAATGACAAGTACAGTCTGCGGCCCATTGCATTGCGTGTGTTCGAGCAGGCGTTCAATGCACTGGCAATGTCGCATGCCGGCGTGCGTGCACCGGAGCATGTCAAGCCGGAATGGCGTCAGGCGATGGATGTCATGTCCGATGCCGGTGGCAAGGCCTATCGCGCACTGGTCTATGATCATCCGCGCTTCTATGAGTTCTTTCGTTTAGTGACGCCAGTCGATGTGATCGAAGGTATCCAGATTGGTTCGCATGCCAAGCATCGCCCCGCGCCACAGAATATCGCGACAACGCGTGCCATTCCCTGGGGATATGCATGGGCACAAAGTCGGTACATGTTACCGAGCTGGTTTGGTGTGGGCACGGCGTTGCATGTTGCTCATGAGCAGGTGAGCGACGAACTATTGTCCGCCATGTATGGCAACTGGTATTTCTTCCAGAATTTAATTGATCAGGTAGAAATGGGACTGGCGCGTGCAGATCTTGAGATCGCGCAACAGTACGACTCACTCACTGGGCCGGATTTCGCAGATATCAAGCAGATCATTCGTGATGAGTTCAAGTTGGCGAGGGAGCATGTGTTACGCCTGAAAGGTTGTGCTTTCCTGCTGGATGCCGAGCCGACCATGCAGCGGGCAATCCGGTTACGAAATCCGTATCTCGATCCTCTGCACTTGATGCAGGTGGATTTGCTGGCACGTTGGCGCGCTGCGGGACGCCATGATCGTGAGTTGCATCAAACGTTGCTGGCATCCATTAATGGCATCGGACAAGGATTACAGGGTTCTACTTGATGGCTTTTTAGAAAGCCTTTCGTCATTCCCGCGAAGGCGGGAATCCAGTAAAAGAATTCTCTAGTCGACCTTTGTCAGTATTCTGGTGAGGGTTCTGAGCTGCGATTTCGGTCGAGAAAAAGTACATCCACGTTGACACGGCTTATGTCCTTTCAAAATCGACGTGAATACATTGCACTGCGCAGTCCCTGCTTCATGCAAGCCCGGTGCATACATCCATGTATCCCCGCTCGGCGGAACAAAGCAGTGCTTTGTTAAAAACACCGCCTCGCCCATATAGTCTCCGTGTAGTCTCCGTGAAAACATCCTGTTTTCAACGGTTTTGAAACGGACACAAGCCATGTCCGCCGGGATTTGCTGTCCATAATTCCCCGTTCCTCTTTCTTTAGAGCCATTTGGTTTGG
>DATAHE010000021.1:0-8465 GCA_036263355.1 Steroidobacteraceae bacterium
AGATTGCCGGTGATGCGTTTATTTTTTAAGAGCGCAGTCAGTCTTATGAACCCATCATCAGCCAAAGCGTTTAGTAGAACGGCCCGGTCTGCATAGTGCCGGTATAACGCCATGGGAGTTACGCCCACCAACTGGGCTACGCCCCGCATGGTGACCGCCTCAACTCCTTCTTTTTCAAGCAGGCGACTTGCTGCCTGAATAATTTTCTGACGCATGGATAACTCAGTCATGTATACACTGTATACATGACTGAGTTGTAAAGCAAGCGGATAAACTTACTCCGTGAGAACAGTCCGTCGCCTTACATCCCAATCCCGCGCGCCATAAAGCTGGCGCAGAAGGCCATGCCGATCAGGAGAACAAGCTGAACGCTTAACAGCGCCTTGATTGTTTTGTATTCATGCTGGGTAACAACAGGTGGCAGGCCCTGCTTCGTTTGCGCGCCCCACTTGATGAACCGAACGGTTGGAAAAATGGATAGCAGTCCAATTAAAACAAACAACCCCAGCTTGGCGTGAAAGAATGGATTAGCGAAATAGAACGCCTTGCCTTTCTCGAAATGGAAGACCCTTGCAAACCCAACAACAAGAATTACCACGGCAGATAGTCCATACCAGCGATCACACAGTTGCAGACGTCTGGCTTCTATATAAGAAGGCGTCGGACTGATCGTCATCCATTCGAAGAAAATAGTTGCGACGATGCCAAACACGGCAATGAAGTGAGCAGCAGCAAAAAGGGCGTTGATAGTCATGCTAAACCTCTCGTCGATCTAATTTTTAAACTGCAAATCAGCACGAACATTCTAACAGCTTTAATAAAAAAGCTAATTTAAGCGATAACACCATCTGCATGCTCTCAAAAGTGCACTGAGTTGCGGTTTTAAATCGTATCGACGATGCATTCAGGTATTGATTTAATGCATGAGTAATTTTTTCGGGGTCTGCTTTGGTTGCCGATAGCTAGTCTTGATACCAACTTCCGTATGTCCTACACCGCGACATTTGCATATTGTAATTTGTATGACAAATGATATTTTGTCCGGCAAATTAAAAAACGTCATTCAAAAAGCAGAGTGGGGCTCATTTATTCCAGCTTGTCTGGGCGGTCATGGCAGCAAATAAACCAATGCTGAGCAGTCCTGCTGGCTAGCTCTCTGCATCTATTCATCAAGTATTGTTCAAAGGAGCGTCAAATGTTCAAAACAGAATATCCATTACGGGCTTGCATTGCGGCGATCATTGCCTGTAGCGCAACCCATTACGTGTTGGCGGACGAGCCGGTTAAGCCCGCGAAGAAGATCTCCACTGCTGATAGCAATGCCAATGCCGATCTGGATGAAGTAGTAGTAACTGGCTCACACATTTCGTCGAGTGGTTTTAGTCAACCGACGCCAACCACCATGCTTGATGAAACAGATATCTCCAAGGTCGCTGAACCAAACATCTTTAACACCATTGCACAACTGCCATCATTGCAAGGCAGCACTGGACGCACCGTGCAAACTAACGCTACCAGCACGGGCTTGCAGGGATTAAGTGCATTCAGTTTGCGTGGCCTTGGCGCCATTCGCACATTAACCCTACTGGACGGGCAACGCGTCGTTGCTGCCAATGTCACCGGCGTTACCGACGTCAGTCAATTTCCACAGCTGTTAATCAAACGCGTTGACGTGGTGACCGGAGGTGCATCAGCCTCATACGGTTCTGATGCGGTCGGTGGTGTGGTCAACTTCATCACCGACAAAAAATTCGAGGGCCTGAAGATTAACGCCGAATATGGCGTGACTACCTACGGTGACGATCAAAACGTCACTGCCCAACTGGCATGGGGTAGCAGCTTTTTCAATAGTCGGCTTCACGTTGAGTTCAGTGGTGAATATGGCCGCGAAGCAGGTGTCAATGCATATGGTTTCGGTATCGGTGGAACTAATGGTCGTAGATGGTTTAATTCACCCGGCATTCAGGATAGAACCATTGCAGCATCGAATGATGGTCGCCCACAGCTTCTGGTGATCTCGAACGCTCAACAATATCAAGTTGCCAAGTACGGTTTGATCACTGCTGGTCCTCTGCAGGGTATTGCCTTTGCAGAAGATGGCACGCCCTATAACTTCAAATATGGTTCGAACGGCATACCGACAGGTACCGGCGCAGTGACTAATTGTTACGCTCCGTTCTGCGTAGGCGGTGATACCAGTGGAATATTTGGTAACGGCACTTCGCTTGCGGCGGAGTTAAAGCGAGGTGTTGCCTATTCGCGTGTTGGATTCGATATCAGTGACAACAAGGAAATATACGTCACCGCAAACTATGCCGAAGTAATCTCAGCCAACACTCCCAATGCAGGGCACTGGAAGCTGGGAAACCTGACCATCCAGTGTTCCAATCCTTATTTACCCACTTCTATTCAGACTGATTGTTCTACTAACGGTATCACCAGCTTCAGATTCGGTACCGACAATGCCCAGTTCACGAAATTTATCAACGTACATCCCAAACGTCGTCAACTTCGATTTGTATTGGGCACCGATGGTGATTTCAATATTGGCAGTACTAAGTGGTCATACAACGGATACTACGAGCGCGGTGTCAATCACACGGATATCTACGTTAAGGATATCTCGCTCAATCCACGATTCAATGCCGCGATCAATGCGACTAGAGATGCCAATGGTGTCATTGTTTGCGCTGATCCGGTTGCACAGGCCAACGGCTGCGCACCTCTAAATATTTTTGGCAATTTCACGCCGACTGGTGCAGCACTGGAGTACGTCATACCCAGCAATGGACCTCAGCAACATACCTGGGGTGCGGAAGATGTGTTCAGTGTTAACTTGAGTGGTGAACCGTTTAATTCCTGGGCAGGGCCGATTGCCATGGCAACTGGACTGGAGTATCGGCGCGAATCCTACAAGGTTCACGGTGATCCTTATGGCGCAGGTGTGTCGGCTGATAGTCCGAATAGTTCTGATTACCCTGCTGACCCAGTGCTTAACTCAGTTCAGGGAAACAATTGGTACGCGGGTAATTACCACAACGGCAGTGGCACATATAACGTGAAAGAAGGTTATCTTGAGTTCAACGTGCCACTGTTAGCGTCAGAGAGTGCAGGCAATGCCAATCTGAATATTGCAGCACGACGCACTACATATAGCACGGCTGGTAATACAACCACCTGGAAAGTTGGCAGCACGTGGCAGCTACCTTTCTCGGGTTTAAAAATTCGTGCCGTTACTTCGCGTGATGCACGAGCACCGAATTTAAGTGAGCTGTTTGCCGCTCCCACTACAACCAATGGCTTCGTTAATAACAACGGCACCACCGTACCTATTCTGCAGATTCTGGTGGGCAATACGGCGTTGACACCAGAGATTGCACGCAACACAGAAGTAGGCATTGTGCTTGCGCAGCCAGAGTGGCTGCCAGGGTTTAACGCTTCATTTGATCTTTTCAACATCAAGATTGATAGCGCCATCTCTGCATTGGGCGCGCAGCAGGAAGTGGATCTTTGCAATGCTGGCAATCAATCGATGTGTGCACAGATGCTGCTGACCAGTCCTCAGGCCAATGGCAACTTCGTACGCATCCAGGCATTCAATGTCGCATCCATCGTTGATAAAGGCTATGACATTGAAGTGGGCTATCGTGCTGAATCCGGCTTGTCATTGCGTGCATTGCTGACGCATACCAGTACCTTCCTCACCACATTGGGTGTGCCAGGAACCATTCCAGTAGAAAGCGCAGGCGTGAACACCGGTGTGACGCCGCGCTGGAAGCTACTAGCAGTGGAAGGCTGGGATACGGAAAAATACAGTGTCGCGCTATCACAACGCTGGATTAGTGGTGGTGTGTTAAGCAATGAGTACATCGAGTGCCAGACAAACTGTCCGCTATCGACTGCTTTGCATCAGACCATCGACAACAATCATATGGCCGGTGCGTTGTATTACGATGTAAGCGGCACTTATAACCACTCGAAGAACTTGAGTGTCTTCGTTAAGATCGACAATCTGTTTGATCATGATCCAGCCCCCACACCGTTTACCGGTCCGAGCTATGGTGGTAATGGCTTTCTCTATGACTTACTGGGCCGTATGTATCGTGCTGGCATTCGCTACACGTTCTAGTTGATATTAATTGAGTGATTGGACTTTGATGAAGAAGACACCGACACCGTCGGTGTCTTCTTTGCCCGGGACCAGTACGCGGGCGAGAAAGGCTTATCTCATAATAAACTGCGCATGGTTCATTACCGCATCGCGCCATGTTTCATCGGCATCATCAACGCCCATTGGCGCCTGTGCATCACTGCGTTGCCACTTACCAAGCCAATCGATGCCTAATAATTCACGACCATGCGGTAACGTGACCGCCAACGGCGATAGCGCAATGGTAGTCTCAAGCTTAGGTCCCGTTGCACGTCCTTTCGCCACGTAGAATCCCGCAGCAAGCAATGCAGCACGCACTCGTGTTGAATAGGTGTAAGTAAATATTTCGGTCGCTCTGGTTTGGCAGAGCAATGCGAGTTCGCGAAACGATTGTAGTGTCCACAACGCGCTATCGGTCTTGAAGGAAAAGGGATCAAAGAAAACGATGTCGGGCGCTACGGCATCATGCTTGCGTTGCATGAAGTCACCCTGCAATAGCAACCATTCAATATCGCCGGCTTCGCTCTGCCAGCGTTGATCACTTAACAATGCGTTGGGCGCGGCATGACGCAGATGTTTGAACCACCGTGTATGACGCAATGCCAACTGTAATGAATCCAGATCATTTTCAAAACTCACCAATTGCAGGCGTCGTTGCCGCTGTTCAGGTAATAACGACTCCACCGCATGAATGGTTGCCATCGCGTTGGTCGCAGCACCCAACCCCACATCCCATACCACCAGTGGGCGATCATTAGTTACCTGCAAGCGTTCAACCAGCCGCGATTGCTCTATATATAAAGTAAGTGCTTCTTCAGTGGGATCATTCACTGAATGCATGACTTCGCCAGAAATCGTATCGCGAATGCGCCCCACTTCATCACTCACCACAATTTCATAACGCCCGCGTTTCAGTTTCACACGTTTACGTTCTGCGTTGCCTTGATGATCTGTTTTGGGGCCATAACTATCGCGAGCATCCAGCACCTCGCGTTGCGCGTTGTAGAACGACAGCCAAGTACCCGCAAGAATATGCTGACGCATGGTGCGCATCAGTTGCATATAAAAATGGATGTTATGCAAGCCAATCATTTGTGTAGCTTGAGAATCATGTGTGGCACGCAGATGACGAAGATACGCAACTGAATGCGTTTTACAGGTATAGCAGCTGCAAATCGGGTCCAGTGCAATATCCTGATCGCGATACACAGCACGACGCAGGTCGCGTCTACCCAGGCTTGTAAATGCCACACCCTGCGTTGCCAGTGCGGTGGGCAGAATGCAGTCGAACATGTCCACACCACGATGCACCGCTTCGAGTAAGTCGCGTGTCGTGCCCACACCCATCAGATAACGCGGACGATCCACAGGCAGATGATCAGTGACCGTCGCAGTGCACTCTTCGCGCTGCGATGAGTCTTCGCCCACTGCAAGACCGCCAATGGCAAAGCCATCGAAAGGCATTTGCGTAATGGCCTTGGCACTTTCAATACGAAGATCGTTAAAGCATGCACCCTGCACAATGCCGAACATGGCTTGTTGCGACTCACCGCGAGCATCCAGACTACGTTGTGCCCAGCGATGTGTGAGTTCCATCGCACGACGTGCCGTGTCGTGATCGACGGTTGAAGGCACGCATTGATCCAGCACCATCATGATGTCCGAGCCAATCGACTTCTGCATCGCAATGCTACGCTCCGGGCTTAAGCAGATTGTGCTGTTGTCTACATAGCTTTTAAACTCCGCGCCGTCCTCACGCATGTTGCGACTTTCTGGCAGCGAGAAAATCTGAAAGCCACCGGAGTCCGTTAATACAGAACGTGGCCAGTTCATAAACTTGTGAATGCCACCAAATTTTTCAAACAGCTCTGGACCGGGACGCAATAGAAGATGATAGGTGTTCGCCAGCAATACCTGCGCGCCGCTTTCCAGCATATCTTCGCGACGCTGGCCACGCACCGAGGCATGCGTACCCACGGGCATAAATGTTGGTGTCAGAACTTCATTGTGCTGAGTGCGAAATCGGGCGGCGCGTGCGCGCGATCCTTCTGTAACGGCTTCGAGTTGGAAATGTAATCTGGTCACGAATTATTGAGCGAGTCAGGCGAGCGTAGTTAATTTCCCGCATGATAAAGAATATTGAGAATTTTTACCCAAACGAAAGCAACCTCTCACGCCTCACACTCTGCTCAAATATGTAACGTAAGCAAACAGAAATGGGCAGGTGCTATTGACCAAAATGCGCCCGACCGGCACGATGTGTCACGTCATTAGAAGGATATAAAATGCCACCAAAAATTAGGGAACTGATATCTGAATTGCAACGAGCAGGTTTTTTGGATCGAGGCGGCAAAGGCAGCCATCGGAACTTTATCCACCCAAAATCAACAAAACCAGTGACGATATCGGGCAAGCCCGGAGACGACGCAAAGCAGTATCAAGTTCGTGCAGTGCGCGCAGCAGTAGAGGAATTGAGCAAATGAAAGACAGCGCCAAGTATGCAAAGATCGTTGAATGGTCTGAAGAGGACCAGTGCTATGTCGGCAGTGCTCCTGGACTACTGCTTGGCGGTTGCCACGGCGATGATGAGAAGAAGGTATTCGATGAGCTTTGCTCTATTGTCGAAGAAACCATTGAGCTTTATCACAAAGATAACAAGCCGTTGCCACCAGCCACCTCTGGCCATGACCTTGCGAATCGAATACAGAATGTGGCGTAGCCACTGCTACCAACTACTTAAACAATATTGATTAGGTACTTTCGGCCTAACCACTCATCAATTCTTTGCTTGCTTTGGAACCTGCAGTACCGCATTCAGTGCGGGCTTGGCAGTGCCATCACGATTCCACAGCAAGGGATAATTGATGCGATTCGGTATTGGATAGTCATTCTTCCATGACATGCCGTCGTGAATTCCCCACAAGGTGACGCGATCAATCTTGTCGCGCTTGCGATAGAAAATTTCGAATAGCTCCTGATAGCGTTTGGTAACGGCGGCTTGCACATCGGCAGGCAATCCATTTCGATAGGGATCGAGATAGCTCTTGAATTCTTCTTCCTGAAATTGTGGATGACTCATGATCGTGCCGACGATCTGCCCTTCGCGAGTCAGTGGCAGTACATCGACATCAAGCTCCGTGATCATCACCTTCACCCCCAATGCAGCATAAGCATCAATCGCGGCTTCAATATATTCTTTCTTGGGGTAGTTCAATCCCCAATGACCCTGCATGCCAATACCATCAATGCGAATGCCCGCAGCCTGCAACATCTTCACCATACGCACAATGCCATCGCGCTTGGCTGGCTTCCATGCATTGAAATCGTTGTAATAGAGTTCTGCATCCGGCGCATACATGTGCGCGAACTTGAATGCATTCTTCACCAGCGTGTCACCATCGCCCACGCCCTTAACCCATGTTGTTGGACGATACTGTCCATCGTCACCGATCACTTCATTCACCACATCCCAGGCATTGACCTTGCCCTTGTAACGACCTGCGACCGCCTCGATAAACTGACGCATGCGTTCAATTTGTTGCGCTGGCGTGTTGGGGCGACCCTTTGCATTTGAAAAAAACCAGTCGGGTGTCTGGTTGTGCCACACCAGCGTATGACCAACAATAAACATCTTGTTCGCCAGTGCCTGTGCTACAAAATCATCTGCTGGTTTGAAATTGTATACGCCGCGTCTTGGATTAATGACTTCCGCCTTCATTACATTTTCAGGCGTCACCGAATTGAAATGTTTTCTCATCACCGGCAACCACTTGGTGTCTTGTCCCGATGAGATTTCCTTGTTCACCGCAACGCCAAATTTGAAGGCATCACCATATACATCTTTCAGGCCGGGTTCGTCCGCAGCACTACTGTCAGAGATATTCACCATCGTCAGCAATAATACGGAGTAAATAAGGGTCGATATTGTTTTCATAATAAGCGCAAGCGGGTTTTGTCTGAGTATTTCGCAGGATAGTCGTCGCCGTTGAAAAAGCCAATAGCTTTCTGGGAGCTCGATATGTTAATGCACTCGCCCTGTTTAACAACGACGACGGTCGAAAAAGCTTCTGATTGACCAGGCTATCGGCTGCACACTAAGTCTGACAAGGTTAAGCCGGATGAAGCCGGTGCCGCCATATGCCCTCATCGGTACCCCAACTAGCTACTACTGCGCCAGCTGCAACGGCGCACGGTGCGAGGATAATTGTCGCTTGGGCGATGCACCAAACAGACGTTTGTAGTCGCGACTGAATTGCGAGGGGCTTGCGTACCCAACTCGATGCGCGGCATTCGCTGCGTCAATGCCATCATTCAG
>DATAHE010000022.1:0-1798 GCA_036263355.1 Steroidobacteraceae bacterium
CTTGATGAAGTTTATGATGCCGCCAACTTCGGCAGGCTATTGCGCAATCAGGCAGAACGTATTGCTCACGCGATGAACTAGTGTGGACCACTGACCTCAGCAATGAAACGGTTGTCTTATACCCTCACGTTACTTCTTGCCATGTTACTGGCAGGTGCGTGTACGACGCCGAGGTCAACCGAACCCACGGCAACGCTGCCTCCCGTGATTGGTCAATCACCGGAATATCCCGTTGATCTGCGCGGCGCAACGCTGTATCAAATTTCTCCTACCGCTTCGACCGTCCACATTCTTGTATATCGCGGTGGCACACTGGCTAATCTGGGTCACAACCATGTTGTCACTTCGAAATCAGTAAAAGGTTATGTTTGGCGTCACGCCGAAACCAATCTCTGTGGATTCGACATCGCGATGCCCGTAGCTGAATTGATTGTCGATGACAATGATGCACGCGCAGCACAAGGCCCGGATTTTCCAATCAATGTGCCTGACACCGCCCGACAGGGCACACAGCGCAACATGCTCAGCGAAGCATTGCTGGATGCAGAACATTATCCGGTGATTCGTTTGCAGTCAGCCAATATCAGCGGTGATATCAGCATGCCACGAATCGTCGTGCACATTACCATCAAGGACCAGATGCATCTGTATACCTTGCCGGTGACCGTGCAGATTGATGCACATCACCTGCGAGTAAAAGGCGAGTTTGCGTTAAAGCAAACCGAGTTCGGCATCAAGCCATACAGTGTCGCGATGGGTGCGCTGCAAGTTCAGGATGAACTACAAATCAAATTTGATTTGCAGGCAGATGTCATGCAACCCAATCTGTCGCAGAACGTCAGTGATGACGAATCATCTGGGCTGTGGCGATGGTAGTGGGAGTTGAATGACACGCGTACACCCCTTCGCTGGTAACACCTTTGATCGGCTTGCGGAACGGCGCAAAGATACTGAGTGGTTGCGACAACAACTTACCCGCGATGACCTTCGTATTCTACCCGTCTGGCGCGGCAAGGTATTGATTGAATCCATGGAAAAAATGCCACGCCTTGCAGAGATCACTCGCGCATCGTTTATCTCTGCTGAGCTGAATCATGACGAGTTGATTCTGCTGGGTGAGTTTCATGACCAGCTATTCTTCGCGTTGTCACTGCCTAATGAAGTAGAACCGGCTCTAACATCTGCTGCACAATTTCATGATCTGCGCGCTGTAAGCGGTTTATTGCAACGGGATGAACTGTCGTTGCTGGGTTATGCACGCGCGCTGGTTCACTGGCGGAGCACACATCAATTCTGTGGCAAGTGTGGTTCGCGCAATCTTCCTCAACATGCCGGGCACGTAATGGCCTGCAGCAATACAGACTGCGGACAACACAGCTTCCCGCGACTCGACCCGGCAGTCATTGTGTTGATCACTGATGGCGAACGCGTGTTGTTAGGACGCCAGTCGCGATTTCCACCGGGGCGTTATTCCACTATTGCAGGATTTGTCGAATGGGCAGAAAGCATTGAAGAAGCCGTGATACGCGAAGCGCATGAAGAAACCGGCGTGACGGTTGATCAAGTTCAATACCATTCTTCACAGCCGTGGCCTTTTCCCTCGTCACTAATGCTGGGGTTTATTGCGCATGCAACCACCACCGACATCACACTGAACGACGGTGAGCTGGAAGACGCGCGCTGGTTCAGCCTGCACGACATCGCTTCGGGCGCAGTGAGCCTGCCGCCACCACAATCGATTTCTTTTGCACTGATTGAACATTGGTACGACAGCAAGTCGTCTCGTCGACTACGTGAT
>DATAHE010000023.1:0-2262 GCA_036263355.1 Steroidobacteraceae bacterium
ACTCGTAGCGGGAAAATTCCTGCTGCCTCCTTGGCGCTGGTGTTTAAGCCGTTTATGATCGGCACGCAATAATCACAACACTGGAATTGGGGACTACCGATGAACACACCATCTGATCAAGCCAATCGCTATGCAGCGCCACAAGCACAAGTAGAAGACATCAACGATGATGCAGAGATAGGACAGCTGGCGGGACGAGGAGAAAGGCTCGGGGCCTATCTACTTGATATTCTGTTCTGGGGAATAGCTTTCATTCCTTTCTTTTTGGGCATTGGATGGTCACTGTTCCTTGCCTTTATGGCCGCCTCAAAAACGGGTCAGTCGCCCGACTTCAACAGCATGGACATGACAAGACTTATGGTCGGAGCTTCAATAGGCGCAATTGCCACGTTGGTTGTTCTGATCGTAAATATCTACTTTGTTGTGAAGAATCGTCAAACCATCGGCAAGAAACTCATTGGCATTAAAGTGACCCGCTCGGACGGATCGCAAATATCCATTGCACGTCTATTCTGGTTACGCAATTTTGTAAGTGGGCTGCCTGGGGCAATTCCTTTCCTCGGCAAACTCTATTCGCTGGTTGATCCACTATTCATCTTCGGCGAACAACGTCGCTGCATTCATGACCACATCGCCGACACCATCGTGGTAAAAGCATAAATCAAATCCGAATCCCAACTGCAGACGCAATGACAATGGAAGTTCTTGATTCGGCTATCACGAGTGAAACGCCCGAAGGCATCATGATCGAACTGCGTCCGGCAGGTATCGTGGCACGTTGCTACGCTTATCTGCTGGATTTCTTCATTCGCTTCATGATCGTCAGCGTTGCCAGCGCTGTGCTGATACCTACAATGCGTGGTGTCGGCACGGCTTTGGTGTTGATTCTGTTTTTCGCGATGGAATGGTTCTATCCCGTCATGTTTGAACTGTCACGTTGGGGCGCAACACCGGGCAAGCGCACTTTCGGATTGAAGACAGTAATGGACAATGGCTTGCCTATAACACCCGCCGCTTCCATCACGCGCAATTTGTTACGAGTCGCGGATTTTATTCCAGCCATGTTTGGATTCGGTATCTTGAGCATGCTGTTGCGACGCGATTTCAAACGACTTGGTGATATCGCTGCAGCAACGCTGGTTGTGTATGTTCCAAAGACAGTTACCAAACCCAAACCTTTGGACATTGCTCCAGTGGCGCCATCGCGTTCGCTGTCACCGCAAGACCAATCCGCATTACTTGCATTCGCAGTGCGCCAGTCACGCTTAACATCAGAACGACTGAATGAACTGGCTGCGATTGCTGCACCGATTGCCGATTGTCCTGCGGAGCCGAATCCCGTAACGACACGTCGAGTGCTGGGTGTTGCACAGTGGTTAATGGGAAGACGCACATGACGCCGTTGCAATTCGAACAGCTCCACGAACCGGAATGGACAGAACTGGAAGCGCTGTTGAAACAACTGAAAGGCTCCAGAAAAAATCGCAACTCACTGGATGGTCATCGTCTCGCACAATTGTATCGACGTGCCTGCGAGCAGCTGGCGATGGCACGTGAACGGGCTTATCCGGTTTACCAGATTGACCGGCTGCAGCAATTGACCGCCGATGCACATCAGGTGATCTATCGGCAACATGAAGTAGGGCTGGAAAGACTTGGCAAACTTTTCATGATTGATTTTCCCTGTGCCGTTCGTGCGCACGCTGTTTATGTATGGATTGCCACACTGGTATTTGTTGTGCCGACACTGGTGATGGGTGTGCTGGTTTATTACAAACCTGAGTTAATTTTGTCAGTCGTCGATGCCGAACAAGCGTCGCGATTCGCGCAAATGTATTCTGATTCTGCAGACAACATCGGACGCATGCGTGAAGCCGATGGCGACTGGCAGATGTTTGGGTTTTATATCAAGAACAATATTGGTGTTTCTTTCCAGTGTTTTGCGAGTGGCTTGTTTGCAGGGATTGGCAGCCTGTTCTTTCTGGCATTCAATGGAATATTGGGTGGCGCCATCGCGGGACATCTTACTCATCTGGGACTCAGCCGTACTTTCTACAGCTTTGTAGTTACCCATGGTGCATTTGAACTCACCGCTATTGTCTTATCCGGTGCCGCGGGTTTACGTCTTGGCCATGCATTGCTTGCACCTAAAAACTTGAGTCGCGTGCAGTCGCTCGTAACAGCGGCGCGCGAGTCCATCGTCATTGTGTACGGCGTTATCTTGATGCTGCTGATCGCGGCGGCTATCGAAGCATTCTGGTC
>DATAHE010000024.1:0-2036 GCA_036263355.1 Steroidobacteraceae bacterium
TGGCGCTGCATAGCGATTGGCTTGATCAGATGGTGTGTTCATCGGTAGTCCCCAATTCCAGTGTTGTGATTATTGCGTGCCGATCATAAACGGCTTAAACACCAGCGCCAAGGAGGCAGCAGGAATTTTCCCGCTACGAGTGATGAATCAACCTTACCTGCAAGTTTTTATCTCATCCGATTTCGGATTCTGGATATAGAGCCACGATTTTTGCTACGCCGCCACCTGGACTATGGCAGCCATTGCAGGCTCCGACAGTAATGAGTCCTGGCATATTTGAGACTTGGCCGTTTCGATTAGTAATTTCAGCATCAACGCCAGTCACGTTAGTTGCATTGATATCCGCCACCGCTTGCGTTGTATAGAAGTTGCCCAGACTGTCAGTAGTCAACGTGACGTTCACGATGGAGCTCTGGTGACGGTAAAGTTTTACAGTGGCACCGACCTGTGCTGCGCCTGACGAATTGGTTACCGTACCGGCAACTGTGAAGATGCCCTTGGCAGCACCGGCGCCACCTGCCTTGTGACAACTCGCCATGCAGTCTTCACCGGGATGATGACTGGTTGCGGCGATCACGCTGCTTGCCGAACTGCTATTGCCGCCACCACTGGCGCTACTACTGCTTCCCTTGGGTGCTGAACCTCCGCCTCCGCCACAGGCGGTGAGTAACAACGAACAAGCGAAGATCGATGCGAATAGATAACGTTCGAAAGAGTTATTCATGGTGCGGATTTATTGGATTAACTGCCAGGACGAGTAATAGCCAACATGAAGTGGCGACTGGCGTAGTGTCGTTAAATGGCAGATGAAAGCATGTGTCTGCGTAAACGCATGTCTGCTGAAGCCCACACCAGGTCCTATGTCGATAATTCAGCTCAGAACGAGGCTGGAAATCGAATGCTATAAACAAAGACACCCAGCATCACGATGTGATGCTGGGTGTTCGGGCTCCTTCAAATTCTGTTTCCGGATTACTCCGGAGAAATCAGAGAGCTTGATCGTCAGATTCGCCGGTGCGGATACGCAGTACCCGTTCCAGATTAGTAATGAAGATCTTGCCGTCACCCACCTTGCCGGTCTTGGCGGCATTGATGATGGCTTCAACAACCTGATCTACCAATGAATCCTTGACCGCAACTTCAATACGCGTCTTGGGTACAAAGTCGACCACATACTCGGCTCCGCGATAGAGCTCGGTGTGGCCGCGTTGACGGCCGAAGCCTTTGACTTCAGTTACGGTCATGCCCGAGACGCCTATTTCTGAAAGCGCGGCGCGCACGTCGTCTAACTTGAAGGGTTTTATGATTGCACTAATGAGTTTCATTCCCCGTGGCTCCTGTCTCGAACGTAAAAAATGAGCTAGGTAAGTTGTTAACCCGCTGCTACTAAGGTTGTTACCGGGTGTAACAATCCTGCTGTATCAGCGCTTAAGTATCAATGCAGATTTCATGCCGATAGAACTGAAAGCTCAAGTACATGGTTTCACCATGTTCTCGAACGTCATTCCGCATTCAATTCGCACTTGGTTAGCGCGCAGTTTTACTACTTTGCCCTTGCTTAGTGCAAATTATGCTTTGCACTTGCTGTTGATCAGTTCAGAGCAGCTCAAACGCATCGGCGAACCGCGTCAGGCGGCGCGATTCACATTCAAACCATTCAACCACTGGGTAAGCCTATTGGCATCCATTAATCCAGACTGGCGCGCTAACTCACGGCCCTGATGATACACAATTAACGTGGGAATGCTGCGTATTCCCAAGCGCGAAGCGATCTGAGGTTCGTCATCAGAATTCAATTTCGCAAAACGCCAGTTCGGCTCCAGCCGTTTCGCGGCTTCGGCAAAGTGCGGCGCCATTGCCTGACAAGGGCCACACCATGGAGCCCAGACATCAATAACCACCGGCACATCGCTTCTTTCCACATGCTTGTCGAAGTTAGCGGAATCGAGATTCACGGGATGCCCACTGAAAATCGATTGGTGACACTGCGGGCAGTGGGGTTGCTGCGCTAACCGATCTGATGGAACGCGAACGAC
>DATAHE010000025.1:0-3585 GCA_036263355.1 Steroidobacteraceae bacterium
GCTGCACCCGGCGGTATTCTGGTCATGAACGCCGCGGGTAAAAGACTTGGAATGATTTCGACCGGCACCAACGTTGCGAATTGCAATTTCGGTGACGATGGCAGCACTTTATACATGACGTCGAACCATGCGTTGGCGCGAATCAAGCTTGCTATTAAAGCCCGATAAAGCAATCCAGAGAAACGACTAGCAACGCCACATGAGCTTCAGGGAGTTCGAATGAATTCAATACGCGCATTACTTGTCGTTATTGCGGCATTGGTGTCAGTGAAAAGTATCGCTGCGGATATTCCGCGTTATGAACTGACTGAAGATTCATTGGCACACGAAGGCGTCCCGCATGGTCGACTGGAAGGACCATTCGAGTTTCACAGCAACATCATTAACGGAACAGTACGTCGATACTGGATTTATGTACCAGTACAATACACCACTACAAAACCTGCAAGCTTACTGGTGTTTCAGGACGGGCAGCGTGCAACTAATCCCGAAGGCTCATTACGTATTCCGAATGTACTAGATAACTTGATTGCAAAGAAAGAGATTCCTGTGACCATTGGCGTTTTCATCACGCCGGGAAATCTCAGTGAACACTATCCCGATAATCTTGGTATGGGCAATCCTGATCATCGCAAGGAAGAATATGACGCGCTTGATGATCGTTACACGCGCTTTCTGATCGATGAATTACTACCAGAAGTTTCAAAGAAGTATCAGCTGAGGAGCGATCCTTCGCAGCGAATCATTGGTGGAACCAGCAGCGGCGCAATTTGTGCTTTCACTGTCGCGTGGCACCGTCCTGATTACTTTCGTAACGTCATCAGCATTATTGGCAGCTTCACATCTATTGGTTATCAACCAGCAAAGGATAATCTAGTGATACCCGGCGGTGATTTATATCCGGGCATGATTCGCAAAACCGCTATCAAGCCCATCAAGATTTTTTTGCAGGATGGTTCAAACGATTTGAATAATGAACACGGCAACTGGTTTCTCGCCAATCAGCAAATGCTCTCGTCACTGGAATGGGCAAATACGCACGCAGACGAAACCAAAGCGCCAGGACCACGCTACGTGATCAATCATGTCTGGGGAGATGGCAATCACAGTGACAATCACGGTGGCATGTTGATGCCGGATATTCTGAGATGGATGTTTAAGTGACGACCGGCAAAACAACTACTTTCACTGTTCTGCCACTCATCATCTAAAGACGAGAGAAATTGTTCTCCTCAGATGACAAATTGATTCTGCGGCAACCCCGCTGCCTCTACTTGAAACTTGAATAATCCACCTGCGAGTGGTTGCTGCTTGCGTTGCTCGTCTGACAAGCCAACCCATGCAGTAGTTACATACATGGTTTTCAAGTCGTCGCCCCCAAACGCAATCTTGGTACAGTTGGATGCAGGCACATCGACCTTATCAAGCAACTTGCCTTGCGGTGAATAACATCGCACTCCCCAGCCACCGAACATGGCAATCCAGACATTGCCGTTGACGTCGACGGCTGGACCATCAGGATAAACTCCGGCTTCATCTATTTTCAAAAAAACACGTTTATTGCCCAACACGCCGCGCGGATCGACATCGAATGCATAAACCAGTTGTTGTTGTGAATCGATGTGGTAGAGCGTCGTGCCATCAGGACTCATAGCCGGGCCATTGGTCACAACGTAGTTAGTGTCGAGCCGCTTGATTTGGCTGTCAGCAAAACAATAAAGCGAGCCAGTTGGATTGCGCTCGGTATTGTCCATGGTGCCAAACCACAATCGTCCACGCGCATCCACATAACCATCATTCAAGCGATTGTGACGATGCTCCGCATCCACTCGTACACGCAGCGTGAACTGACCACTGGCTTGATCAAATTCATACAAGCCTGACTTGAGCCCGCAGATAAACTTTCCGTTGCTTGCGGGAAAAATGAATGCGGAAAACTCAGGCGTTTCCCATGTTTTCCGTTCGCCAGTTTTCTCGTTGAAGCAGTGAATATGCCGTCCCTTGATATCAACGAACCACAAGGTATGTTGATCCGCAACCCACATAGGCCCTTCGCCGAGCTGCGCGGATACGGGCCATACACATTCAACTTGATAAGTCATGAAGACACCATGCACTTGGCTATTGTTATTTCAGCAATCCGCGTTTAGACAGATTACCCATCAATTCGATAATGCCGGTAGTCCACGCAGGCGCTTTCTTGCAAGACGTTACCTTGTTCTCCAGCATGCCCAACGCAGTCGACGCAACGCGTACGATGTCGCCTTCCTTGTGTGTGAAACCGCGGCCCGGCGCATCGCGATCCTTGGTCGGCGCAAACATGGTTCCACAGAACAATGCCAGCCCATCAGGATATTGATGTTGAGCAACCGTTTGCTTGACCAGCTCCAGCGGATCACGACTGATCAACGACATGGAACTTTCACCAGTAAGTGAGAAGCCATCATCACCAGTGACTTCAAGCATCACGACCGCCTTGCGAACGTCATCAATCGTGAAGTGTTCATCAAACATGCGAATGAAGGGCCCAATCGCACAGGAAGCATTGTTATCTTTAGCCTTGCCGAGCAGCAATGCGCTACGGCCTTCAATGTCACGCAGGTTTACGTCATTACCCAATGTCGCGCCAACGACTTTACCTTGCGCATTACATGCAAGTACGATTTCAGGCTCGGGGTTGTTCCACACAGAATCATCACGAACACCAATCCAGTCGCCATAACCAACTGAAGAAAGCACTGGTGCCTTGGTAAACACTTCAGCATCTGGACCAATGCCCACTTCCAGATATTGCGACCACAAACCATCGGCGATTAACGCCTGCTTTAATTTCATGGCCTGTTCAGAACCAGGCTTTACTGAACGGATGTCACCACCCATTTTATCTTGTAGTGCTTCGCGGATGGCCAGTGCCTTGGCAGCATCACCGCGGGCACGTTCTTCGATTACGCGTTCAACGGTGGAAACAGCGAAGGTCACGCCGCAAGCCTTTATGCATTGCAGATCAAATGGCGCCAGCAGTCTTGATCGCGACTGGGCTACATACGTGGGTTGCGATGCGATGGCATATTTAGTCAGCACATCTTGCAGTGCTCCCAAATCTCGACCCTTCGCCTTGCCGTCCCAGTTATTTAATAGCTGCGCCGTTGTGGGCGCATGCTCGGACACGTCGTATACATGGCCTTGTTGAACAACGATGGGTGTCGGACCTTCGTCAGACAATAGTCGGCCAATCAGTGTTGCCTGCTGCCAATCAGCAGGAAGAAACGTGTGCGTCATATTCATTTCCTGGATAAATTACTTTGAGCAAATTGAATCAAGCATGGCGGGTAGCGAAGGCTCGCTGCCCGGTACCGTTAGTTTGCGAGCCCACATGCGCCTCTCCAGGCTAGGAGGCTCAGCCGGTAAAAATGGATTCATATCACTTGCATAATAGGGGTCTTTCTGTGCTTGCTCCAGCGTTATGAACTTGACGCCTTTGGATTTATACAACGCTAACAGCTTAGGTAACATGTGAGCATCAAAAGCTCCAACATGCATTAGCAACACATAGGGAATGTCTCGCTTATAAAGCACAGTCGACAT
>DATAHE010000026.1:0-9471 GCA_036263355.1 Steroidobacteraceae bacterium
CTGCACATCAACGGCAAACTTATAGCTGCAACAACAAACGTGCAGGATCTTCCAGCGCTTCCTTGATGGCAACCAGGAATTGTACCGAGTCACGTCCGTCGACAATGCGGTGATCATAGGTCAATGCGAGGTACATCATTGGACGAACCACAATTTGACCATCCATCACCACAGGACGTTCCTGAATCTTGTGCATGCCAAGGATAGCAACTTGTGGCATGTTCAGAATCGGGGTAGATAACAACGAACCAAACACACCACCATTGGTAATCGTAAAGGTACCACCGGTAAGTTCTTCCAGGGAAATCGTGCCTTCACGTGCGCGTTTCGCATAGGCACCCACCGCTGTTTCAAGTTCCGCAAAACTGAGATTCTCTGCATTGCGAATCACTGGCACCATCAAGCCACGATCAGTCGACACGGCCACACCCATGTCGTAGTACTCGTGATAGACGATATCGTTGCCATCAATGGAGGCATTCACTGCAGGAAACTTGCGCAGCGCTTCAATAGCCGCTTTGATGAAGAACGATGAGAAGCCCAACTTCACACCATGAGCTTTTTCAAATTTATCCTTGTAGCGAGCACGAATTTCGTTGACGGCGGTAAGATCAACTTCATTGAAGGTCGTCAGCATTGCCGCAGTGAATTGCGCCTGTACCAAACGCTCTGCAATGCGCGTACGTAAACGCGTCATCGGTACGCGCTGCTCGGTGCGAGCACCTGCGGATGGCAATGACGCTGCCGCCTGCTTTGCAGGTTGTGACAGATGCTGTATCACATCGCCCTTTGTGACACGACCGTCTTTGCCGCTGGCAGCAACTTCAGCAGGCTTAACACTGTTCTCTTCCATCATACGACGCGCAGCAGGACCTGATTTGTCCGCACCGGATTTCTCTGCCTTTTCTGCAGCCTTCGCTTCTGCTGGCGCACTCGTTGCTGCAGGTGCAGTAGCCACCGCGCCTGCTTCAATCACTGCCAATAACTGGCCGCTGGTTACTGTCGCACCATTCTGCATTTTGATTTCTTTCAGCACACCCGTCGCAGGTGCAGGTACTTCGAGCATCACCTTGTCGGTTTCGAGATCGACCAGATTCTCATCGCGGCTAACCGCATCGCCCACTTTCTTGTGCCATTTCGCCAGCAAGGCGTCGGCGACGGACTCTGGCAATTGCGGAACTTTAACTTCAACGCTCATGTTGTTTACTCGTTTGCAAACTCAATAAAACTGATAGGTTGCCGGTCTGAACACAGCGCGGTTAACGCCCAGGTGCCGTCAGACGCGTGGTATGACGCATCGATTCTTCTTTACTGCTGGAGCGCAACGCTGCGTCAACCAATCCATTCAACTGCATCATATGCAACTTCATGATGCCAGTTGCCGGAGCAGCTGCGGGTGCACGGCCTGCATACAACAATTGATCCTTGGAGCTCAATGGTTCCTGCAGGCGATGACGGATCTGGTACCAGCTGCCCTGATTCTGCGGCTCTTCCTGGCACCACACAATTTCACGTGCATTCTTGTACTTGTTGACCACTGCAGCATATTCCTGCGTCGGGAATGGATACAGCTGCTCAATGCGAACAATAGCAACATCGCGAATCCCGTCAGCGCGACGTGATTCCAGCAAATCGAAATAGACTTTACCGGCACAGAACACTACGCGCTTTACATCTGTTGGATTGATGTCATCCACTTCATCGATCACATTACGGAAGCTACCCTTGGTGAGCTCTTCCAATGAAGATACTGATAACTTGTGACGTAACAAGCTCTTCGGCGTCATGACGATGAGCGGCTTGCGCAGCTTACGAATCATTTGCCGACGCAGCATGTGGAACATCTGTGCTGGTGTTGATGGCACACAAACCTGCATGTTGTTTTCTGCACTGAGTTGCAGGAAGCGTTCAAGGCGCGCCGATGAATGCTCCGGCCCTTGACCTTCATAACCATGCGGCAACAGTAATGTCAGCCCACACAAACGTCCCCACTTTGCTTCGCCAGAGCTGATGAACTGATCAATGATCACCTGAGCACCGTTGGCGAAGTCACCAAATTGCCCTTCCCAAATTGTAAGACAATTAGGTTCGGTCGTGGAGAAACCGTATTCAAAGCCCATTACCGCCTCTTCAGACAGCAACGAGTCGATGACCGTAAATCGCGGTTGTGATGGCGACAGATTCTCCAGCGGCACATAATTGTTGCTGGAGTTCTGATCGTGCCAGACAGCGTGACGGTGGAAGAAAGTGCCGCGACCGCTGTCCTGCCCGCTGATACGGACTTCATAGCCTTCGCTCAGCAAGCTTGCATAAGCCAGTGTTTCTGCACAGCCCCAGTCCAGTGGCATCTGGCCTGCGATCATCTTTTCGCGATCCTGAACGATGCGTGTTACTTGACGATGCAGAGTAATGTTCGCGGGAACGCTCACAAGTTTTGCGCCAAGTTCACGTAGCGACTCTATCTTTACGCCAGTGGGTACGGTTTCATTCCAAGTCGCACCGATGTACTTGCTCCAGTCCACGGTGTGCTTGTTACCAATCATTCCCAGCGCTTGCGGCGCCTGTGATTTGCCTGCGTCCATTTCACTGCGATAGCGTTCGGCCATCGCATCCGTGTCCGCCATCTTCAAAACGCCTTCTGCCGACAAACGTTCCGCATAAAGCTGACGCGTCGTCGGTTTGTTGCGGATGATTTGATACATCACCGGTTGTGTTGCTGCTGGCTCGTCCGCTTCGTTGTGACCGAGACGGCGATAACAGACAAGATCAATGATCACGTCTTTGTGGAACATCATGCGATATTCAAGAGCCAGTCGAGCCACAAACACGACGGCTTCTGGATCGTCTGCATTCACATGGAATATGGGCGCTTCAATCATCTTTGCAGGATCGCTGCAATACAGTGTGGAACGCGTATCGCGCGGATCGTGCGTGGTAAAGCCGACTTGATTATTGATAATCACATGCACGGTGCCGCCCGTAGCGTATCCACGTGCTTGCGACAGCTGCAACGTTTCCATAATCACGCCTTGACCGGAGAATGCCGAGTCGCCGTGCAACAGAATCGGCAATACTTTGTCGCCGATGGCGTCACTGCGACGTTGCTGTCGCGCACGAACTGAACCTTCAACAACCGGATTCACGACTTCAAGATGTGATGGGTTGAAAGCCAACGCCACATGCACGTTGCCACCCTGAGTACGAATATCAACGGAGAAACCCTTGTGATACTTCACATCGCCAGAACCTTGAAGATGGTTCAGGTCGTAGTTGCCTTCAAACTCCGAGAACAATTCCTGCGGTGATTTGCCAAGCACGTTCACCAACACGTTCAAGCGACCGCGATGCGCCATACCAATGACGATTTCTTCGACGCCACACTGACCACCCTGCTGGATCAAATCGTCCATCAACGGAATCAGGCTATCGCCACCTTCCAGTGAGAAACGTTTCTGTGCGGGATAGCGCGTCGCCAGATAACGCTCCAGACCTTCTGCCGCAGTGAGCTGCCATAAAATGGTTTTGCGCTCTTCGGGATTGAATCGGTAATGCAGACGGCCGTCCAGAAAACGTTGTTGTAACCACAGACGTTCGGTGGTGTCGGATACATGGGCAAACTCGGCACCGATGTTGCCGCAATAAACTTGTTTCACACCGGCGATGATGTCGCGCAACTTCATTGTGCGATCATTGTTTCCGGGGTTGAATGGACCAGATGTATGGAACTCGGTGTCCAGATCGGCTTCGCTCAAGCCGAAATAACTCAGCTTCATCACATCGGGCTCTGGTCGTACCCATAAACCCAGCGGATCAAGGTCCGCCACCAAATGCCCACGATTCGCATAGACCTGCATCAGGCGCGATACGGCACCCTGCTTCGCAACCATTGTGTCCGAAACGCCATTGCTGGCGGCGGACGGATTGGCTGTGAAGGCTCGATGGTCTTTGGCGCGTAGTGCAACAGCATCGCGGATGGGGCCATGAGCCACCTCTTTCGCAACACCCTTCCGAACGGTCGAAAAATAATTCCGCCACTTCGGATCAACCGACTGCGGGTCGGTGAGAAATTGTTCGTACAGGGATTCCAGATAAGCGGCTTGATCCGCTCCCAAAGCGCTATTTTCGAGCAGCGCCTGCAATGACTCGCTCATTCGTGCGTAAGTCCTAGTTACAAATGGAAAATTTTCGACAAAATCAATCGGCACACAAGGCCGCGTAGTTTAGCTCAATGGGCCAAAATTTGACAAAAACACAGACAAATTTATTCGTGAAAGGTGTGACTTGGTTGTGTCTGATGACGAATTGCCCCGATAGGTGACAACATTTCGGACTTTTTTTCGTGCCTGCACCAGCGGGACGCAAGAAACGCAGCTATCGACTCACTGGCGTAAATGGTGCCCCGGGCCGGAGTTGAACCGGCGACCTACCGCTTAGGAGGCGGTCGCTCTATCCACTGAGCTACCGGGGCAAGGGGTGCATTGTAGCTGAGTGCTGTAGAAATTTACGACGGGTTAGAGTTGTCGGAGACTATAGGGCTACTCATCTGATGAGCAAAATATTGAAGGAGAGTTGGTGCTCGCCAAGCTCGCTCCCTGATAACACCAATTCAAATCCAAGACGGGGAATCCTATAACGAAGGAGAGTTAGCGGTTGCTCCGCAACCTCCCTGACATTACTACTTCTTTCTTTGCCAAATCAAAGAAAGACTCTAATGAGATCTTTTTCTTGACGGGACAAGAAAAAGAACCCCAACCAAAGTATGTGCGGCTTACGCCGCTCTTGCTCTTTTCCTTTTTTTTGCGAGTTCAACCGATCAAAGTGTCGGTGCTCGCCAAGCTCGCTCCCTGACTCTACTTACTTTTCTTTTCCAATTAAAAGAAAAGTAACAAAAGAAAAATTGGTGGAGCCGAGGAGGATCGAACTCCCGACCTTCTCATTGCGAACGAGACGCTCTCCCAGCTGAGCTACGGCCCCAGTGATGCGCTGAGTTTACCACCGCACTTGATCGATGCAACACGCAACACAAACATTGAGCACAGGCTCCGAATCAATCTGTTCCAGATTTAATAGCTAGTCGTATCGCAGTCTGATCATCGCCTTCTTGCTCAGTCGTGATCGCGAGATCACGAATACAGAGCTGTTGTCATTGGCATCAACAGTAACCTCTCCCAACCCGGCTTGCGCGATGTAGGTCTTGATGCGATCTCCGGTTGCCACCACCAGAATAACCTCGCCCGAGTGATCGCGAGTAATGATGTGTTGCAGTCTTGGCCACATTGCATTGGGAATTACATTCACTGCCAATCCCATGCTCGACGCCACGGGCGCGGCGGTTTGTTGAGTGGCCAACCCTTCGGACACGTAGACCACATCGATGCCGCGATTTGGTTTGGCTTTGTCGAGAAAATGTTGCAAGTGCCGGGCACGCAGCTGCCCTGCTTCACTTAGGCCGGGATTGGTACCGGTGGCCTGCGTTGTGTCGGTTTCTGCATTTGGTACAACGACAATAACTGTCGTTGCACGTGCATCAAAAAGCCAAATACCCAATGTCGCCAGCAATACCACCAGCACTAGCGGTAACAACAAGGGCACCAGAAATGGCCGACGCTTCAGTCGTTTGAATTCTGTCTGCATTTCCCAATCTTAACACCGTCACTTGGACTGCAAGCAACGCGATACTACAAATCGAGCACCAGTTTTGGAGATTTTGAGCGCGAACAGCAAGGCAACATCATCTGGTTTGCTTTACGTTCATCTTCTGTAAGAAACGCATCCCTATGATCAGGAATACCTTCGATCACATTGGTCAAGCACGTACCACAAACGCCTTGCTCGCACGAGGTCGGAATATACACACCGTTGGCGCGTAATACATTGGTAATGCTCTGCCCTGCTTCCACCGTAAACAGCTGATGCGTACTCGCAAGCTCCACTTCAAATGTCTCCAGTGAATTTTCGCCGGGTAATGGTGTGTTTGAAAAATATTCGGTATGTAGTTGATGTTCGGACCAACCATTGCTCCGTGCTGTATGCAATATCCAGTTCATGAAGCCTGTCGGCCCACACACATAGATGTGCGTATCTTTATCCACACTAACAAGCTCTCTTTCTGGTGCCAACCTTTGTGCGAAAGGGCCATCATCAAAATGTAGTGATACCTTGTCAGCAAACGACGCATGATGAATGCGATCAACAAAGGCCATGCGATCTCGCGTTCGAGCACAATAATGAAGATGGAATTCGGCACCATGTTGCGCAAGCTCTTCCGCCATCGACAATAGTGGCGTTACGCCAATGCCGCCAGCGAATAATAACGTTCGCTTCGCCTCAGGCGCTAAAGCAAAATGATTTTTTGGCTTGCTAATCTTTAGCAACGTGCCTTCAACAAGCGACTGCATGGCGACGGAACCGCCACGAGATGCAGGTTCAAGCAATACTGCAATCACATAATGAGTATCGCCCGGCCTGTTACACAGCGAGTATTGACGCGTTAGTCCCGGGGAAACTTCAACATCAACGTGAGCGCCTGCATCAAACGCAGGCAACGCACCGCCATCGGGATCAACCAGCTTGAAAGAAACAATATCCTCGGCTTCCTGATGCTTCAGAGCAATACGAGCCGTCAACCAGTCATTCATTTATCTTTACTATTCCCAGTTTTGATCGATGCGACTAATGCATCAGGGTGGAATACAAGTCCCAATAATTATCGAGCAGCACGTTCACTTCTTCGTACACCGCTTTTTGCGACGGCGCCTCGAAGTCAATGACACGAACTGTTGTCGTGCCGATTGACTCTGGCATTGGAACAGTATCGTCGTCAGTGCGATAACTGGCGTTGGCGCGCACTTTAGTGGTGTTGGCTTTCAGCCCCTGCAGATCGCGCGCATGATCACGCAACATTTTCAGCCCTACCTGCAATCGATCGAGCACTTGCTTTGCAGTCGCAGCATCACCGTAGTTGGCATCCTGTACTCGCTTGGTGGTGGACTCTTTCGCCAGTGGCGACAAGCCATCTTTACCCAAGCGTTCTACCAACTGCTGTGCGTAAGCCAACACGGCAGTATTCACCAATCGTTTGCCCGCTACGCTTAAGCCTGTTGCTGGCGGGTCGGGCTCATTCGTCAATTTTTCACGTGCGACATGCAATTCTTCCAGGCGCGCATGCGCCATATCGCAGTCAGCTTGCAACGGTGCAATCGTTGTCATTAATTCGCGTCGCTTGAAGTAATGCCACAGTCGATTCATGGATTGCAATTTGCGCTGCATCAACAACAATTTTGCATCTGCTGCGTCGACATTCGATTGTGCATCCAGTAACTGACGATCAATATCAGCCAGCTTGCGCTGTCGGCGCTGGTTGAACTCCATCAGTTGCAACCGTCGTTCGCGCTCCAGTTGCTGCACATTCAACTCCTGAGCGAGTTCTATAACTCTTGCAGTCGACTTCGTCCAGATCGCCATCAACTGATGAAAAATCAGTGCAGTGGTGGCGTTATCGGGATCACCAAAATATTCTTCCAGTTGTTTCAACTTGCCAAGTGTCTGGCCGTGTGCCGCCTCGCCCTTCTTCAGTTGCTGTTGCAAGTTGTAATTTTCATCCGACAACCGGGAGAACTCTTTCTTCAGCTCTACCCGGTTCAGGTACAACTGCATCAGACGTTCGTCGTCCTGCCTCTTGGGCTTACCGCTGATGCGCCGTCGCAACCCATCGATGTTGGATTTAATGCCCATGCGACTTTTGTGATGAATCTTTACTACGAGTCACGCGACGAACTGGTGTCCACGCTCAACACAGTAGTCCAGCCACTTATTGAGCATCACATTACGCAACCAGCGATCATTCAGTTGGGCACGCAATGAAGTCTTGATCGATGCCAATACACCGTGTTGATGCCACCGTGCGCAACTCAACACTTCAGCAACGTGTGCATCATGATAAACACGTACTTGCAAGTCAGGATCACCAAAACTGCCAACTTCAGTGTCGAAACGATACGTCAGCAAAAAGGTGGTGGTATATTTTCCATGCTCCTCAATGCGGCAAATCAGCGGGCAGTCACCTTCCGGTGCAGAAATGTATTCGCCTTGCATAGTGGGCAGATCCGGCAACCATTGACGCAAGCGAAGATAGTTACTTTCGTACAAAGTCATCAAGCTGACGAAATCGCCCGGATGAGCGCGCCAGGAAACCGGTAACGTAGACTCTTGAACGTCAATGGAGAGCATGGGTTGAATATATCACAGGCCTATGTAATGTCCCGCAGGCGGTGAGGATGACTGCGCGTGGTGCGAAACGCATCACGGCCATGAATCGCGATGCTTCTTGAAGAATATTTGGGCGCAGCGTATTTATTCAATCCTGATGAAATGCTGCCGATAATGTCGCAACTCAGCAATGGACTCATGGATGTCATCCAATGCAAGATGAGTGCCCGACTTCTTCAAGCCTTCGAGCACCTTGGGCGACCAGCGTCGTGCCAGTTCCTTTACTGTGCTGACATCCAGATTGCGATAGTGAAAGAAGCGTTCAAGCGCAGGCATTTCGCGTGCAAGAAATCGACGATCCTGACAGATACTGTTACCGCACATCGGTGACTGTCCTTTCTCCAGCCACTGCGACAAAAAAGCAATCGTTTTCTGTTCGGCATCGGCTGCAGAGACGTTGCTGGCCAACACGCGATCAGTCAGTCCACTACCGCCGTGTTGTTTGCGATTCCAGTCGTCCATGCCATGCATGGTTTCGAGTGACTGTTGAATCGCAAGGACAGGGCCTTCTGCCAGCACATTAAGATCCTTATCCGTCACCACCGTGGCGATTTCGATAATGTGATCATTAAAGGTATCAAGACCCGTCATCTCCAGGTCAATCCAGATCAAGCGACTGTTATCTATAGACACGCAATATCCTCACAAACAAAGCAGCCAAGAACCATCTCAAAACGTAGCAGGCGAAGATAGTTTGCTTCCAACCGGAGCGCAGAAACCGTAGTTTATACACAAATAAATGAGGATTACTCTTCACTTCTATGTGACTCGCCCTCTGGGCTATCGCTAAAATTCGTTCCCGACGAATTTTTCCGAGCACCGTATGGACACAAAATATCGAGCGCAGTAGTTTTGAGGTGGTTCGGCACACTAATTATGCCCTGATGCGGTTATCATTGCGCATCCAAATGTGTCCACTGGTTCACCATGCATCCGCTTAGTCTCGCGTTTATCGTCGCCATAATTTTCAGTACCGGAATTCGTCTATGGCTCACAGCCCGGCAAATCAAAGCCGTCACCGAAAATCGAGCCCAGGTTCCGACGCCCTTCGCGCAAAGCATAACTCTGGAAGAACATCAGAAGGCTGCGGACTACACCCTCGCTAAATCCAGACTATCGCAGATCGATGCAGTACTCGGCACGGTGTTGCTGCTCTTTGTAACGCTAGGCGGCGGTATCAACCGGCTGGATGAAGCTTCACAG
>DATAHE010000027.1:0-2889 GCA_036263355.1 Steroidobacteraceae bacterium
GCCTGCGGATTGCCAGGTATGGTCATACCTGGCAATCCGCAGGCATGCAGCACATGCTGAATGCCATACGCAATACCGGTGCAACGAACGTCATTCTGCAAGGCGGACTGGATTATTCGGCAACGCTTGATAAGTGGACCACCTACAAAGCCATTGATCCACTTAATCAACTCGCTGCTGTATGGCATGCCTACCCGGCATACGGCTATGCATGGAGTGATCCTTGCTATACGCATCCCGGCTGGTGTGATGATCGATCCTACAACAATGCCGATGCGATTCTTGCTGCGAACTATCCGGTCATCGTTACTGAGTTTGGTGACAAGAACTCAGCAGGAACTGTGGGCGCACCGTTTGTTTCAACTTTGTTACCGAAGCTGGACGCGCGTGGCATCTCTTATCTGGGCTGGACATTCACCGTGGCTGAATTGAGTGAAAACCAATTGATCAAGGATAATAACGGCACTCCTCCGGACGGCTACGGCGTGTATGTGAAAGCACACTATCTATGTCGCGCTGCCGGAAATACGACGTGTCAGTAGTCAGCAAAGGCGTGATGTATTGAAATCTCAGTGAGGGTTCGTCGTTAAACGAACCCTCACTAACTTTAGATATTAGCTATTCAACATCCAATCGATCTACCTTTCTCCAGCCACGCGGCAACACACCACCACGCTGCGCACGCTCACCGCGATATTCTTTCAGGTCCGCATACTTCAATGTCATCTTGCGTTCACCTGAGAAGAGCAGTAACGACTGCTCTGGCGCAACCACGGCAACGCCAACAAGAAACTCTTCCTTCTTTTCGAAGCGCTTGCTGTCGATACCAAATATCTTGTTGCCCTTGCCTTTAGCAAGCTCAGGCAAGTCTTTGACTGGGAATACCAGCAGCTTGCCATCGTTGTTTACCGCACAGATCAATGCCTTGTCATGCTCAGGTATGTATGCAGGAATCAATGCTGTTGATCCTTCCGGTACGTTCAGCACCAGCTTGCCCGCACGCTTGCTGGCATAGAGCTCTTCGAGCTTCACCACAAAACCATAACCCGCATCGGATGCCAGCACCCAGCGGTCAGATGCCTCACCAATCATCACACCCGAGAAGGTTGCACCATCGGGTGGGTCTATGCGACCAGAAAGTGGTTCACCATGTCCACGTGCAGCAGGCAGGGTATGCGCAAGCAAGCTGTATGTGCGGCCTGTGCTGTCCAGGAACACGGCTTGTTGCGTGCTCTTGCCCTTGGATGCTGATTTAAATTCATCGCCCGTTTTATAACCCAGCGAACGTGGGTCGATCTCGTGACCCTTTGCAGCACGCGCCCAACCGCGCGCAGAAAGCACAACCGTCACCGGCTCGCTGACAACCAGTTCGGTTTCATCAATGGCTTGTGCAGCAGCACGTTCGATAATCTTCGAACGACGCTTGTCACCAAAGTCTTCGGCAATCTTCTCCAGCTCTTCCTTAATGAGTTTCTTGAGTTTCGCATTGCTGCCGAGAATCTTCGAGATTTCATCGCGTTCTTTCGCCAGCTCATCCTGCTCACCACGAATCTTCATTTCTTCGAGCTTGGCCAAGTGACGTAACTTGGTTTCAAGAATGGCTTCGGCCTGAATTTCGGTGAGCTTGAAGCGTTTTATCAAAGCTGGCTTCGGTTCGTCTTCGCGACGAATAATCCTGATTACTTCGTCGAGATTCAGGTAGGCAATCAGCAAGCCATCCAATATGTGCAGGCGTGCAGATACTTTTTCCAGACGCCAGTTCAAGCGGCGTTTAACGGTGGTCGTACGATATTCCAGCCACTCGCTGAGGATAGACTTCAAATCCATCACTCGCGGACGGCCATCCAGACCAATCACATTCAGGTTAACGCGATAACTGCGTTCGAGATCAGTCGTCGCAAATAGATGCGCCATCAACGGTTCAATCTCGACACGATTGGATCGTGGCGTGATGACGATGCGCGTTGGAAACTCGTGATCCGATTCATCGCGCACATCCGTTACCATCGGCAGCTTCTTGTTGTTGATCTGCGCTGCAATTTGTTCCTGCACCTTGGAACCGGAAACCTGGTACGGCAATTCGGTGATGATGATTTCACCATCTTCTATTTCATACACAGCACGAGCCTTGAATGTACCATTGCCCGACTCATAAATATCCTTGATCTCGCTCAGCGGCGTTATGATCTCGCCACCAGTTGGCAAATCAGGCCCTTTGATCGTGCGGCACAATTCACGAACCGATAGATCAGGTTCATCGAGTAACCGAATGCAGGCAGTCACCACTTCTTTAAGATTGTGTGGCGGAATGTCGGTTGCCATACCTACAGCAATACCCGTCGTACCATTCAGCAACACATTGGGCACTTGAGCAGGAAGCAGCGTTGGCTCTTCCAGCGTACCGTCGAAGTTTGGTGACCAGTCGACCGTACCCTGACCCAGCTCCGACAATAACAATGCCGCATACTTGGTGAGTTTGGATTCGGTGTAACGCATGGCTGCGAATGACTTGGGATCATCCGGCGAACCGAAGTTACCTTGGCCGTCTACTAGCGGATATCGATAAGAGAATGGCTGCGCCATTAACACCATCGCTTCGTAGCACGCACTATCACCGTGTGGATGAAACTTGCCGATCACATCACCGATGGTACGCGCAGATTTTTTTGGCTTTGACGTCGCTGACAAGCCCAACTCGCTCATTGCATATACAATGCGTCGTTGCACTGGCTTCAACCCATCTCCCACATGTGGCAATGCGCGATCAAGAATCACGTACATCGAATAATCGAGATAGGCTTTCTCAGTGAATGCGCGCAATGACTGGCGTTCGATGCCTTCGAAATCAAGAGTTGGTTGTGATGGAACCATG
Source organism: Steroidobacteraceae bacterium (assembly GCA_036263355.1). Classification (GTDB taxonomy): domain Bacteria; phylum Pseudomonadota; class Gammaproteobacteria; order Steroidobacterales; family Steroidobacteraceae; genus CAILZL01. The sequence goes on from DATAHE010000027.1 coordinate 2,873, forward strand.
ATTAATTTATCGAGCTA
>DATAHE010000028.1:0-5442 GCA_036263355.1 Steroidobacteraceae bacterium
TGTACGCATGACCACCTTCATTCAAGCCAGTCCATCTGGCGCATTTACTGCTGCTAGTAGCGATAAGGGCGTGGACGCGAACTGGTCCGGCACCGGTCGTGGTGAACTACGCATTGCTGGTTCCGGTGATGATTTGCAATCGCTGTATAAGGGCAAGGCATTGCAGGTACGCATACTGGTTAATCATAAGCCAGAGCAACCTGTGTTCATGGGTATGCGTTGCGCACTGACGTTTGACGAAGGACTGGCGGTAAAGAACGGCACGATGCCGCGCCCCGTCGATGGTGGTAGCAATTGCAAGTCATCCATACCTGCGCTGTATGACATCACGGCACAATTGAAAGCAGCAAAGGCCAATACTCCGGTGACAGTCACGCTTCCATTAGGTTGCTTCGCCAAACATGGGGCGTCACTTAATAATGTCGCGGCACCAATGGCGATGGTAACGAAAGGTAAAGCCAGCGTGACAATTACGGATGCTCGCATCACCAATGCAGCGTCAACGGTTTGTCCGACGGGATTTGCAGAAACGCCTGTTACCAAGGTGCAGTAGTGATTCGATGATGTTGTTGAGCATTCAATAGACACGATCATCACTTCACCTAGGCGCAACTTGAGCAGCGGCATTACTGGAGCCACAGTCAAAACCATCAAAAACAGGAGTTTTTGTGGAGACTACATGGATGTATGTACGGCGGTTTTGAATGTGGCTCCAGTAATGCCGCTCGCGAGAGTTAATCTATAAGTAACGCGTTTTCAAAATAGTGCAAATGAACCAATGATTGATGTACGGGGAGATAACATGTTGGCAACTTACTTCAAACCATCCGCACCGCTTCGTCACTTCACAACCTTTATCATGGTGTTAAGCACACTCGTGGGCAACGTGGCAAACGCCAACATCAAACTGCCACGACTCGTTGGCGATAACATGGTGTTACAACGCGATACGCCATTAAAGATATGGGGCTGGGCCGCTGCGGGAGAAAAAGTCACCGTCAGTTTTAGTAACGCATCTGCCAGCGCCGTCGCCAATGACAAAGGCGAATGGTCAGTACTGTTGCCTGCACAGCAGGCCGGTGGTCCACTCGACATGAAGATCAGCGGCAGCAATCAAATCAACATCAAGAACATTCTAGTCGGTGACGTGTGGCTGGCGTCGGGACAATCGAATATGGAATTTCCACTGGCAACACAGAATGGATTTGGTGGCGTGATCGATCAGCAAAAGGAAATCGCTGCTGCCAGTTATCCGCAGATTCGCCTGTTTACGGTTACGCGCAACGTCGCGCTATCACCGGTTAATGATGTCGACTCTACGGGCTGGTCAGAAACCACACCGGAGACTGCCGCCAAGTTTTCAGCCGTAGGTTATTTGTTCGCACGCGATTTATATCAGCGCTATCACATTCCAATTGGTGTGATTCACTCCAGCTGGGGTGGCACACCTGCGGAAGCATGGACCAGCGAAGCGGCCATACTCAAGCTGCGAGACTTCGACTCCGTGATGAAACGCAAAGCCGCCGTCACGCAGAAGGAATGGTCGGCATTTGATGACTACGTTGCGCAGAAGAATGCCTGGCATGCACAGCACAAAAATGAAGATCGTGGCACGGTGGATGGCAAGCCAGTATGGGCGAGTGCTGATTTGAATGATGCTTCATGGGAAACCACGACGATGCCAAAGCCATGGCCGACTCGCATCCTGAAGAATTTTGACAGCACCATCTGGTATCGCAAACATGTGCAATTGAGCAGCGAGCAGTTGAAGCAGGAAGTCAATTTGCACCTGAATAAATGGGTAGTGCGTGACACCACCTACGTGAATGGTCACGAAGTCGGCGCAACCAATGGCGGCGAATTTTCACGTGACTATCATGTCGACAACGCTTATCTGCACGCAGGTGACAACGTCATTACCATGCGTGTGGTGGGACATTCTGATTCCGGCAATGGTTTTGTTGGCAGCTATGCAGATCCTGCTGACTTATTCATGAGTGTAGGCGATCAAAAGATTCCACTGGCAGGCGACTGGAAGGTACAAGCGGGCCCGGACTTAAGCACACTGCCAGAAATCCCTGCGGTAGCTGAATTTCGCAGTAATTTTCCGTTGACGCCGACCTTGCTGTTCAATGCAATGATTGCGCCTTTGGATGCGTTCAAAATCAAGGGGGTCATTTGGTATCAAGGTGAAGCCAACTGGGCCAACCCTGCACAGTATCGCAAGCTGTTTCCTGCCATGATCAAAGACTGGCGCAATGCATGGGGATATGAATTTCCATTTCTGTTCGTACAGCTGGCTGGCTTTGGCAGTGATCAAGCACAGCCAGCAGACTATGCATGGGCAGAATTACGCGAAGCACAGGACATGACGCTGTCGTTACCGAACACGGGTATGGCAACCGCGATTGATATCGGCGATGCGGAAGACATTCATCCGCGCAACAAGCAGGAAGTCGCACGGCGTCTTGCATTAGCAGCACGCAAGCTCGTGTATCACGATAACGTCCAGGCATCAGGACCACGCTACAAGGGCATCAAAGTCGAAGGAAATAAAATTCGCGTGCAATTCAGCGAGACCAGTTCGGGGCTTCAGGTTAAAAACGGTGCTGAACTTCGTGGCTTCGCCATTGCTGGCACAGATGGGAAGTACGCATGGGCCAAGGCGATAATTGATGGCAATGACGTTATTGTCAGCAATGAAGCCATCAAGCAACCCAAGGGTGTTCGATATGACTGGGGCAATACCCCACAAGGCAATCTGTATAACAAGGATGGGTTGCCAGCGTTGCCGTTCAGGTCAGACGGTCCACGCTAGGGTTATCAACGCATTCACAAATCAATAGGCTGATGCACCACTCGCCTGCCAGTGCATCAGCTGCTATGGTTGCGTTATTACGTGACAGCTTGTTGTAGCATCAACACTCAACATCAATATCAAAGATGAGTCCTTCTCCTTTATATGCGGGTGTGGAACTGGGTGGTACCAAGTGCATTTGTGTGCTCGGTACTGGACCCGAGAATATTCTTGAGCAGCTCTTTATTCCCACTGGCGACAATCCCGATCTCGCGCTATCGCAAATGGAAGCAGCCTTTCGCAGCTGGCATATTGAGCACGGTGCAATCAGAGCATTGGGCGTTGCATCGTTTGGTCCGATTGATCTCAATAGAAAATCATCCACCTATGGCTATATCACCTCAACGCCCAAGCCCGGCTGGCAAAACACCAATGTCGCCGGACGTCTACTAAATGGTTACCGCAAACTGGGTTTAAGTTCACTGGCACTGGGTGTGGACACCGATGTGAACGGGGCCGCATTAGCCGAAGGACGATGGGGTGCAGCACGCGGATTAAATAACCATGCCTACATCACCGTCGGCACCGGCGTTGGCGTTGGATTGGTTGTAGCCAATCATGCGGTACATGGCATCAGCCATCCTGAAGTCGGGCATATTCGTATTGCTCGCATGCCCGGTGATACCTGGCCGGGTTCCTGTCCTTTTCATGGTGATTGTGTAGAAGGGCTGGTATCAGGCACTGCCATTCAAGCGCGCTCTGCGGTACAGGATGAAAACATTGTATGGGAAAGCGTCGCGCATGGCTTGGCGCAACTGGTCCATTCACTGGTGGTTACTACAGCGCCACAGCGCGTCATCATCGGTGGCGGCGTGATGAGTGCGCATTCGCATCTGTTTCCATTGATTCGTGAAAAGCTGCTGATAAGCCTGAATGGCTATCTGAAAATACCAGCACTGATCGAAGGCATTGATGACTATGTTGTACCACCCGGCCTTGACACGCAGTCTGGCCCGCTGGGTGCACTCGCCGTGGCGATGGACGCAACACAAGCGTTGTAAATCTCGTGTATGTTGTCGGCATGAATGCAGCGTTAGCAAAGTTAAAAACCCAAAGCCAGCAGCTGAACCACTGGTTGATTCATTATGCCTATCCGCTTTGGGCAAATCAGGGTGTTGATAGACGCAACGGCGGCTTCGTCGAATTATTGGATCAACAAGGTCACCCTTTAAACAAACCACGACGTGCGCGTGTACAGCCACGGCAAATCTATTCATTCGCAATGGCGCAGCAGTTTCATTGGCAAGGCGATGCGCAGAGCATCGTCAAAAGCGGTATTCAATACTTTGTTGAACACTATCAGCGCGAAGATGGATTGTTCCGTACTTTGTGTGACACTGAAGGCAGAACACTGGATGATCGCGCGTTTCTTTACGACCAGTCTTTCGCCTTACTCGCGTTTGCCACTGCCGCGAAAGCACTGGATGCAGTAAGTGAAATGGAATCACAGGCACTGATCTTGCGGGATGCCATTCAGCAGCAGTTACGTACCAAGGAGAAAGGATTTATCTCCAGCGACTTTCATAGCGAGATACGTGAATCCAATCCTCACATGCATCTACTGGAAGCTTGTTTGGCGTGGAACCGAATCGGCAAAGATATCGGCTGGTCAACATTAGTCGAAGAGCTTGCTGATCTCGCTCTGAGCAAGTTCATTCAGCCTAACGGCGCACTGAAGGAATTCTTTACTGACGACTGGCAGCCCGCGCCAGGCATACCCGGTCGTGTTGTGGAACCCGGCCATCAATTTGAATGGGCATGGTTGTTACTTCAATGCGATGCAAGCGATGTGCAACGCCGACGCGATGCCGCGTTGAAACTAATCGACATTGGGGAACGTTACGGCGTGCGCAATGGTGTGGCCATCAACACTTTGCTTGATGACTTTTCAATTCATGACGCCAACGCTCGCCTGTGGTGCCAGACCGAACGCATCAAGGCCGGCGTGTTGGCTGGCCAGATCAGTGGTGAAGAAAAGTATTTTGAAATGGCATCGAGCGCAGTAGGTGGTTTGCTGCATTACTTCGATACGCCCGTTAAAGGTCTGTGGCTTGATATTCAGCAAACTGATGGAACATTAGTTAATGCGCCTTCACCTGCCAGCTCGTTCTATCACATCATTGCTGCTATTGCGCAGTTGAGTGATGGCGTCAAAGCATTCCAGTAGTTCAAGCTTCGCAACATTGTCGGTTCCAAGCAGACCGAACCGCGAAGACTGGAGTCGAAACAGGCAATAGATGTCTCGACAGGCTCACCATGAAAGGAACTTGTCGTACTGGATTCCCGCCTACGCGGGAATGACGCAACCATAATCTGATAATAAGCTGGTGACATTCGCCAATGCAGCGATAAATAGTGCACCCAGTTAAGACTGCATTCACTGCCTCCTTAGATTAGGAGTAGCTATCTTCTCCAAAACGCTGGCGTGATCAATACAATCAATGGATACACTTCAAGTCGGCCAAGCAGCATGGCCAGCACGCAGATCCATTTTCCTGGTTCACTAATGCTGGCAAAGTTATTCGCGACAGAGCCTAAACCCGGGCCTGCGTTATTGATGCATGCAGCAATAGCAGAGAATGCGG
>DATAHE010000029.1:0-2553 GCA_036263355.1 Steroidobacteraceae bacterium
AATTGCAGATCATGCGCAATGGATTCGCGCGTAGGCAGATTGTTCAACAACTCCGTATCGTTTAACTCATCCAGCAACAACGGGAATGAAGCCATCTGCTGCGCAAGAAACTCGCTTTGTGAGCACAGGTTGATCATGCGTTGTAACGCAGTGGGCTGTTCAAACAACATCGCGAGATACGTCGTACGACGACCAATTTTTTCCAGAATACGCAACAGGCGACTGAACGATTCTTCCTGGTTATCAACGGTTGCCAATAAGCGCAGCACGCGCGGTACCAGTAAGTGCAGGCGACGTTTACCTACTTCATCCAGATGCTGGTAGTAACTGCTCTCGCGTATCTGCAACATCTGCGAAGTGATATGTTGTGGATTCTTGATACCCAGCGAGGCCACAGCCTGCCAGCGTTCATCATCGCTTGTACCCGGATCCAGAAAGCCTGTCAGCGCAGAATCAAAGGTCTGTGGTTCAATCTCTCCGCCAAATACGATACTGCCGAACCAGTGACTAACTCGATCACGATGCTGATCCAATGCCGTCAAAAATTCTGTCCACGACGTATAACCTAGTGATACCGCAAGGCGCATTCGGGCAATGTCGTCTTCTGGCAGTTGATGAGTGTTGTGATCATTCCATTGTTGCAAGCGGTTCTCGACCAGTCGCAGAAAACGATAGGCGTTGAGTAGTTCATTCACGGCTGGCGTTGTGAGCAGTTTGTGCTGCACCAGTTGCGGTAGCACCAGTTGCAATTGCGTTGATTGCAGGTTGCGATCATTGCCTGCGCGCAATAGCTGGAACGCCTGCACAATAAACTCGACTTCGCGAATGCCGCCGCGTCCCAGCTTGACGTTATCCTGCAAATCGCGACGTTCGACTTCACGCGCAATCATCTGCTTCATTTCACGCAGTGCTTCGAAGACAGAGAAGTCCAGATAGCGACGATACACAAATGGTCGCACCACGTTCGAATACAGATTGGTGTACTCGTCAATCGCCGTGATGGGCCGTGCTTTCACGAAGGCATAACGTTCCCAGTCGCGACCATGTTGCTGGAGATAGTCTTCAAAGCCATCAAAGCTCATCACCAAGGGACCGCTGTCACCAAAGGGTCGCAAACGCATATCAACGCGAAAAACAAAGCCATCTACCGTCTTGTTGGCAAGATGCTGGATGACACGTTGTCCCAGTCGCAAAAAGAATTCTTCATTGCTGATTGACGCTGCGCCGTTGGTGTCGCCATGCTCTGGAAACAGAAAGATCAGATCAATGTCGGACGAATAATTCAGTTCACGACCGCCGAGCTTGCCCATGCCAAGTATCATCAGATGTTGTGGCGTGTTCGACTCGTTGCCAACGGGTGCACCATACAATTCGCTCAGTGATTTGTAAGCACGCACATACGCACTCTGTACACACACATCGGCCAGATTGGAAAGATCCAGCAGCGTTTCATTCAAAGCTGCCCAGCCCGCGATGTCACGCCATGCAATGCGTGCCAGATGCAAATGACGGAACTGTCGCAACGCAGACTGGAACTCGGCATCATCGGTCGCAGTGGCGACGTGTTTATCCAGCAGTTCATTGAGTGCAGCGCCATTCAGCGATTGTCGAAGCTGCGCCTTGTGTATCAAGGACGGCAAAAAGCTGCCATTACGTACACAGTTGTTCATCACAAATTCGCTGCTGGCCCATACCAGCGGCAACGATTGTTCGATATCTGGCAGCGACAACGCCTCGATCAGTTGCGGTGCGGCGCGCTCCTTTAATTCGCTCAGTTGCTGCGTTACACGTGTTGCCAGTGCTTCAGGTAGTTGTTTCAGGGTCGGCAAATTCTGCATGGTGATGGAGTCAACGATTCGTTAAAGTATTGTTGCATATGATCTGCAGCGGGACTCATAATCAATCAGTCATGCATGAATGGCAATTGGCAGATACATGAAACTCAAACTTCGGTTGCTGATCCTTGCATTATTACTTGCGGGCTTCGCGCTCAGCAAAGCGTTGCACCATTCGTCAGCTGACATGCAAAGTATTCCGGTCGCTTCGTTGCCAAAAGATGAATTGGCGCTGGGCGCGTTGCGTCTCACTCCCTGTGAAATCGGCAAGCGGTCAGGCCGCAATACACTCACGGCCTACTGTACTGATTTCGATGTGCCCGAGGATCGCGCGCATCCGCAGGGTCGTCACATCAAGTTAAAAGTGGCCGTGGTGAAAAGTGAAGCGGCAACGCCCGATGCAAGCATGGCGGTGTTTCTTGATGGTGGCCCCGGCGGTTCGGCAATCAATGACTATCCCGCAGTGAGTGATGCCTTCTCGGCGTTGCGCAAGCGACATCATGTATTGCTGGTTGATCAACGGGGCACGGGCAGTTCCAATCCGCTGGATTGCCCGGCCACACAGGCCTTTGGCAAAACATTGCTCGACAAACTGGGCAGTGATGAAGTGGAGCTCTCGAAACTTCAGGAACTGATGCGCAAGTGTGTCGAAGAACTGAAAGACAAGCCAGATACGCGCTTCTATAGCACCACCGATGCCATTGCCGATCTCGAAGAC